>JBHEKZ010000077.1:0-2689 GCA_041859025.1 Melioribacteraceae bacterium
TGAGCTTTTGCAAATTTCAGTTTTTCGTTTGTATGCGGTTTTATAATTATGTTTTTGTATCCCGGAATATTTTCATTCAGTTCTATACCTGCAACATCGCTGTAAAGCCATTTACCAACTGCACCATATGCATAATGATTAAAAGAGTTCATTCCCTCACTTTGAAATGTTCCGTTCGTTTTAATTCCATCCCAGCGTTCCCAAATAGTTGTTGCTCCTTTTGTAACCGGGTAGAGCCATGACGGATATTCCTTTCTAAATAAAAGCTTAAAGGCAAGATCTTGATAACCAAAGTCTGTAAGAACTTTAGTAATGTGTGAGGCGCCTAGGAAACCAGTTGTTAGATGACCGAATCTCTCAACATCTTCAGCCAATCTTCTAGCCGCTTCTTCCTTGAGATTATCAGGGACTAAATTGAATGCTAACGCGAGTAAGTAAGCTGTTTGAGTGTTAGATGCAATTCTTCCGCTTGTAGTGAAAAATTCTTTTTGAAATGCATTCTTTATTTTCGTCATTAATATAGAGTAATCTTCAGCGTCCTTATTTTTCCCAAGTACCAGCGCTATTTTGTTCATCAAACTTGTTGAATAATAAAAGTATGCTGTGCCAATTAAATCTTTATCTGT
Organism: Melioribacteraceae bacterium; assembly: GCA_041859025.1. Classification (GTDB taxonomy): domain Bacteria; phylum Bacteroidota; class Ignavibacteria; order Ignavibacteriales; family Melioribacteraceae; genus Stygiobacter. Next base: position 627 of record JBHEKZ010000077.1, read on the forward strand.
TGTAGCACCGGGGTAATCCGATTTTGTTGTTGCGAACGCAAGCCAATCTCCGTAACCAACTGCCTTACTCCAGATGAATGAATCGCCGGCACGCACTTTTAAATATTCAATCCATTTTTTCATTGATTCATATTGTGTTCCCAAAATTCGCTTATCACCGTAATTCAAATAAACTGTCCACGGGACAATGATTCCTGCATCGGCCCAACCGGCAGCCCCGCCTTCGTTCGGAAGAATATTAGGAATTACATGTGGAATTCTTCCATCGCTTAGCTGATCTGGAATGAAATCTTTCATCCATTTAGTATAGAAGGGAGCTGCGTCCATATTAAAGCAAGCCGTTGGTGCAAAAACTTGTGCATCGCCCGTCCAGCCTAATCTTTCGTCTCGTTGTGGACAATCAGTTGGAACATCAAGGAAATTCCCACGCAATCCCCATTGTATATTTTTTTGCAACTGATTAATTAATGAGTCTGAACATTCAAAGTTTCCAGTCGGCGTCATATCAGAGTGAATTACTTTTCCGACAAGATCGTTTAGCGAAATATTACCTGTGTATTCAGTTACTGATATGAATCTGAAACCTTGAAAAGTAAAATGAGGTTCAAACGTTTCAACATTTTCTCCTTTGAATCTGTATTCGACTTTTTGCTGGGCTCTTCTTAGATTTCCCAAGTAAAGGTTTCCATTTTGGTCAAGAACTTCACCATGCTTTAGAATTATTTTTTCACCGGCTTTGCCTTTTAGTTTTAACTGAATCCAGCCAACCATATTTTGCCCAAAGTCGAAAACTAATTCTCCGTTTGGAGTTACGAATTTCTTAACCGGGGTTATAGTTTGTGTTACTTTAACTTCTGCACCTTCCGAAGCAATAAGATTTTCGAAACCATAATTAGCAGTTGTGACTTTCTGCCAAGTGCCATCATTATAATTTGGACTATCCCAACCAGATTTTTCTAAACGTGCATCGTAAGTTTCACCATCATAAATTTCCGACATCAATATTGGTCCGGTAGAGTATTTCCAAGTATCATCCGAAGTAATTGTTTCTGTTGAACCATCTTTGTATGTAATTTCAATTTGTAAAAGGAGTCCGAGTTTTGAACCGTAATTATTTGGAGTATAATCCCATTTCATGGGACCTTTATACCAGCCATTCCCAATTATCGCACCTAATGCATTTACCCCATCATTAAGATTTTGCGTTATATCGTATGTCTGATATTGAAGTCTTGTGTTATAACTCGTCCAACCTGGCGTAAAAAGCTGCTCACTGACTTTCTTACCGTTGATTCTAAATTCGTAAAGTCCGTGGCTGGTAATATAGGCTCTAGCTGACTTAACACCTTTTTTTACACTCACTTCTTTTCTAAACATAGGGCAAGCAGTCGAATTTGTTAAATTATCTTTCTCAGATTGCTCAATCCATTTTGCTTTCCAATCATCCTTTTTCAGCAAACCCATTTCCCAAAATGACGGACTGCTCCATGAAGATTGACTTCCATCTTTTCCCCAAATTTTAGTTTGCCAATAAACTCTTTCGGATGATTTAAGAACTCTACCTTTATACTCAATCTGGTTCGATTCTTCAGAATTAATCTTGCCGGAATTCCAAAGCAAATTTTTGTTTGATTCTAGATCTGATATGCTTGAAGCCACTCTAATTTGGTAGGCGGACTGAATAAAATTTCTTTTGTTGCTTATGATTTCCCAGCTTAATCTTGGAATCTTCGTGTCAATTCCAATCGGATTTTGCTTGTATTCTGTCCGTAGGTTAGAGAGGGTAATCTTATCAGATGCGCTTGTAGTTTTGCTGTACAAACTGAAAAAAAGAAATGCAAAAAGGACAAAATAATTAATTGTCAAGAAGGCTTTCTTGAGGATGTTGGTACTCATCTTTTTCTCATAATTTTGTTCGAGAAATAATGGCTTAAGGAAAAATCGATTATTGTAGCTGCCAAATTACGACATGCAATAACAATTGTAATAATACTCCGGTCCGGTAAAAAAGAATTGTATATATGTACATTTCTCTTGTACCGGGGTTCATGTTGCCTTTATTG
>JBHEKZ010000017.1:0-5821 GCA_041859025.1 Melioribacteraceae bacterium
GCTAAAAAGCCGGAAAAGACCAAAACACCGGTTCTGGATAATTTCGGTCGTGACTTGACACGGCTCGCAATTGAGGACAAACTTGATCCGGTTTTTGGACGTGAAAAAGAAATTGAACGCGTAGCGCAAGTATTAAGCAGAAGAAAGAAAAACAATCCGGTGCTGATTGGTGAACCCGGTGTTGGTAAAACAGCTATTGCAGAAGGACTTGCTTTAAGAATCATTCAGAAAAAAGTCCCACGCATACTTCAAGAGAAAAGAATTGTTACTTTGGATTTGGCTGGACTTGTTGCCGGTACAAAGTATCGCGGTCAGTTTGAAGAGAGAATGAAGGCTTTGATGACCGAATTGGAAAAAGCTGATGACGTAATTTTATTCATAGATGAACTTCATACTATTGTTGGTGCCGGCGGTGCTTCCGGTTCATTGGACGCATCAAATATGTTTAAGCCCGCACTAGCCAGAGGCGATATTCAATGCATAGGGGCAACTACATTGGATGAATACCGTAAGTTCATCGAGACAGATGGTGCGCTGGATCGACGATTCCAAAAAGTAATGGTCGATCCTCCTACACCAGATCAGACTATTCAGATTCTGGAAAGCATCAAGTTTAAGTATGAACAACATCACCATGTTCGTTATTCCACTGCTGCCATTGAGAACGCTGTGCGGATGAGTGAGCGCTACATTACCGATAGATATTTACCTGATAAAGCCATTGATGTGATTGATGAAGCCGGTTCACGCGTTCACATGGGCAATTTCACTGTACCCGAAGATATACTCAAACTCGAAGAGAGTATAGAAAAGGTAAAACAAGAAAAAATTCAAGTTGTAAAACAGCAAGATTATGAAGAAGCTGCGCGTCTTCGCGATAAGGAAAGAACGTTGCAGTCTGATCTTGAAGTTGCCAAGCGGGAATGGGATGCTAAAACTAAAGATTTAGTTCATGATGTAAGCGAAGATGATATTGCTACTGTCGTTTCTATGATGACCGGAATTCCGGTAACAAGAGTTGTTCAAGCAGAATCTGAAAAACTAATGAAAATGGAACAAGCACTCAAAGGAAGAATAATTGGCCAAGATGAGGCTGTTCTTAAACTTACTAAAGCAATTCGCAGAACCCGTGCCGGATTGAAAAGCCCTACTAAGCCTATTGGAACATTCATTTTCTTAGGTCCTACTGGAGTTGGTAAGACAGAATTGACGAAGGAACTTGCCAGATATCTGTTCGACAGTGAAGACGCGCTTATACGTATTGATATGAGCGAATACATGGAGAAATTTGCTGTCTCAAGGCTTGTCGGAGCGCCTCCTGGATATGTTGGTTATGATGAAGGTGGGCAATTAACGGAAAGAGTCCGAAGAAAACCTTATTCTGTAGTTCTGTTTGATGAGATAGAAAAAGCTCATCCGGACGTATTTAATTTACTTCTCCAAGTTCTTGATGATGGAATTCTGACAGACAGTTTAGGCAGAAGAGTTGATTTCAAAAACACAATAATTATTATGACTTCCAACGTCGGGACAAAAGAAATTAAGGCTGGCGGCGGTTTTGGTTTTGGCGGCGAAACAGCGGAAGATCAATACACTGCACTTAAGAATATCGTTGAAGATGCCATGAAACGCCTTTTCAATCCGGAATTTCTAAATAGGATTGATGAATCGATCGTATTTAGAAGTTTAGATAAGGAAGATATTAAAAAGATAATTATGATTGAGATGAAAGATTTGATTAAGAATCTCAATGCTAATAAGATGGAAATTGTTCTTGAGCAGTCAGCGCAAGATTTCCTCGCCGAGAAGGGATTTGATCCGAAATTTGGAGCAAGACCACTAAAAAGGGCAATCCAAAAGTATGTTGAAGACCCATTGGCTGAAGAATTGCTTATGAATACGATTCGCGAAGGAGATAAAATTATTGTATCTCACAATGCATCTAAAGACGAACTGATTTTCGTCCCTGCAAAACCTGAAGTAAGTGAAGAAAAAGATAGTGAAGCCAAGCAAACAGTTGAGTAATGTTTATAAAGTGCTAAGAAATAGTTAGTTGGAAATTTTAGCTAAATGTTTCTTAGCTTTCTAAAAAAGTGTAAATCCGTTCAATTAAGAATAAAGCAGAGATGGTTGATGAGCACTCAAAATTTATTAGATGTTTTTATTGAAACAAATGCCCTTTTAAATGGGCATTTTTTATTGACCTCCGGTCGTCATAGTAACCAATATTTTCAATGCGCGAAGGTATTGCAGCATCCGCAGCATAATGAATTAATTTGTTCAAAAATTGCCGATTATTTCAGGGATCACGAAATTGATTTTGTTATTTCACCTGCAATAGGTGGAATTGTGGTCGGACAGGAAGTAGCTCGCCAGCTTAAAAAGCAATCTATCTTTGCTGAAAGAGAGGATAAAGTTTTAGCACTTCGCCGGGGTTTTCAAATTGAAGAAGGGAAAAAGTATTTAGTGTGCGAGGATGTTGTTACTACCGGAGGTTCTGTGTTTGAGGTAATTGACATTGTGAGAAAAAATGGAGGAATTGTTGCCGGAGTTGGGTTCATTGTCGATAGAAGCAACAATAAAGTACAATTCGGAGTCCCTCAATTTAGTACTCTACAATTAGAGGTGGTCTCTTTCTTGCCGGAAGAATGTCCTTTGTGCAAACAAGACATTCCATTTGTTAAACCTGGTTCCCGCAAAGTAAATCCATAAAGGTGAATAAATGAAAAAGTTACTTTTTTTATTAGTTTTATTTTCTATCTCAGTTAATGCTCAGATTAAGTTCGACGATTATTTTGTAGATAAGACACTCCGTTTCGATTTTTATCACACCGGCGACCGTACTTCAGAAACTATATCCTACGATAAAATGATTGAGGAAGGCGCCTGGAGCGGTTCAAAAAAGAACTTGCTAGATAATCTACAATATGGCCATTATCTAGTGAAGGTTGTTAACCCGGCTGATAAGCAAGAAATATATTCTCGTGGATTTTCAACTTTGTACCAAGAGTGGCAGACAACTGAAGAATCAAAAAACACTGTACGGTCAATGTCGGGTTCTGTGCGTTTTCCATTCCCAAAGAACAAAGTTGTTGTTGAGATTTACAGAAGAGACCGGAAGAATATCTTTCAGAAGCTGTTCGAAAAGGAAATCGATCCATCCAGTTATTTTATTATGAAAGAAAAAGTTAAGCCGTTTGCTTCTTTCAAGGTTCACTATTCAGGAGAACCTTCAGAAAAACTTGATATTGTATTCATACCTGAAGGTTACACAAAAGAAGAGATGACAAAGTTCAAAGATGACTGCGCACGATTTGCCGGGTACTTGTTTAGTTATTCTCCATTTAAGGAGAATGAAGCCAAAATAAATATTTGGGGTGTTGAAGCGCCTTCGAGCGAAAGTGAAACCGACATTCCGGGTAAACGTATTTGGAAGCAGACGATCTTGAATTCGGGTTTTTATACTTTTGACAGTGAACGCTATTTGATGACTAGTGATTACCATACAGTGAAAGATGTTGCCGCCAATGCTCCGTACGATCAAATTTTTATAATTGCCAACACTAAAAAATATGGTGGTGGTGCCATTTACAATTTCTACTCTATGACAAGTGCATATGATGCACGTGCAAATCAAATATTTGTTCATGAATTTGCTCATGGCTTAGCCGGTCTGGCTGATGAATACGGAAACGACAACACCTATCAAGATATGTATCCTACTGATGTTGAACCTTGGGAACCAAACTTAACAACTATGGTAAATTTTGAGAGCAAATGGAAGAATTTGATTGAAGAAGGAACTCCGATTCCAACACCTTCAGAAGAAAAGTATAAAAGTAAAATCGGTGTTTTTGAAGGAGGCGGCTACGTTGCGAAAGGAGTTTATAGACCTACCCACAATAGTATTATGAATTCATTTACTTCCAATGAATTTAATTTAGTATGCAAACAGGTATTGGAAAAAGTAATCAACTTTTACGCGGAATAATGGAACAAAGAAAACTATATAAAACCATTGAATCGGTAGCTTCAAAAGATTTCAACTCAGATACCGATCTACTTGCTGACGTACTGAAGCAGATTATTAACAACGAGGCTATTCAGCTAAAGGGTGGACGTATATGGAAGTTTGAGCCAAGAAGAAAAGCTTACAGATTGATTTTTCAAACCGGAAAGGTTCAGAAAATTCAAGAAGATTTTCTTCTCTACCTAAAGGATTATCCTTACTATGAAAAAATTGCTCAAGAGAGAACTATTCTTGCAGATGAAACCAACAAAACCCTCATTAGCAAAGGTATTCTAAAGTATTCGGCTTCCGGGATCGGTAGAAAAATTAAGGTTGGTGATAAACGATATTATGAGTATTTACTGGCTGTAAACAGCGCTATGATTGGTGATGATCTTCGGGACACACTAAACATTGTAGCTACAGTTCTAACAAGTAAGCTGAATGAAAGATATCTCACACAATCAAGAAAAACTCTTATTGCAGATATTGATAAAGCCAAAGAAATTCAACGCAGCATTTTACCGGAACATGAATATCGGTTTCACAACTATGATATTTTCGGTGTAACTCTTCCTGCGCAGATAGTCGGAGGAGATTTCTATGATTATCTTAAAATTGGTGAGGGGGAAGACAGGTTAGGAATTGTAGTTGGCGATGCGGCATCAAAAGGTTTCGGCGCAGCTGCAGAAGCTATGTATATCTCGGGCGCGCTCAGAATGGCGAGCAGTTTTCAGATTAAAATATCGCTGATGTTTTCCAGAATGAATCAGCTTGTAAATAAAATATTCAGCGATGATAAATTTGCTTCTCTGTTCTACGGTGAACTTTCTGACGATAAAAAAGGATTGTTTCTTTATGCTAATGCCGGACATAATCCGCCAATGTTTTTTAGAAAAAAGTTTAATGAAATTTCATTGCTGAATTCTACAGGCCCGCTTTTAGGCCCAGCTCCAAACGCAAAGTTTGAAACAGATCATGTCAATTTTAGAAATGGTGATATTCTTGTTATTTACTCCGATGGTGTAGTAGAAGCTGCTAATGAGAAATTTGATTTTTACGGTGAAGAACGCCTGGGTAAATTAATTATGGATAACGTTCATAGAACACCAAAAGAAATATGTTTGGTTATACTAGAAAATGTTCAAAAGTTCAGCACAAGCGACAGCCAGTATCAGGATGATAAAACAATAGTTGTAATTAAGAGAAATGATAAGAATGAGCATAGTACAAAAACTATTTGATGCCGGAGTTGTAGGCGCCGGCGGTGCCGGATTTCCTACTCATGTTAAAGCTAAATCGACCGTAGAATTCGTTTTAGTAAACGGTGCTGAATGTGAACCTTTGATTCACAAAGATTTTGAATTGATGTGCAACTTTCCGGATGAGATTGTAAATGGCGTTGAATTGATGACAACTCAGACTTCCGCCAAGAAAGCTTTCTTTGGAATTAAATCTAAGAATGCAAAAGCGGTTGATGAAATTGAAAAGAGAATCACAGAAAGCAAAACTGAAATGTGTCTGCTTGGCGATTTCTATCCAAGCGGAGATGAATATGAATTAGTTTATGCTGCCACTAAAAGATTAATTCCACCGCACGGTTTGCCTCTGGATGTTGGCTGTGTAGTAAATAATGCAGAGACATTTTATAATATCTCGCGGGCAGTTAAGGATATTCCTGTTACTAAAAAGTTTGTTTCTGTTGCCGGTTGTGTCAAAAAGCCATCTTCTTTTTTCGTTCCTATCGGAACAAGTTTTCAGGAAATTCTTAATTATGCCGGCGGTTCAACTATATCCGATTTTGGAATATTT
>JBHEKZ010000409.1:0-3383 GCA_041859025.1 Melioribacteraceae bacterium
TTTCATCGGGGCTGCACGATGGAATTGGACAAAGCCTTTCACTGCTTAGAATAAAACTCCTGAAACTAAAAGAAAAGTCTGATAAATCCTCCGAAACGGTTTATTTCGAAGAGATGGTTAATAGTCTTGAAGATACAATCCGAGAATTAAAAGAGATAACTTATTCACTCAAACCAAAACTTTTAGAGGAAATGGGCCTTATTAGTGCAATCAGAAATCTGGTAAACAAAGTAAATAAAGAAACCGGCATTAGCGGAGAGTTAAACGCAATTGGAGACGAAATTAGATTTGATGAAAAACTGGAAATTACACTCTTTAGGATTGTCCAAGAAGCAGTAAACAACATTATTAAATATTCAAAAGCGACAGAATACAGTATACAATTCATATATGACGAGACTTCAATTAGATTAATAGTCACCGATAATGGAATTGGATTTGATGTTAATTCTACATTACGTAGTCAAGGACCCGGAATGGGTTTGATTAACATGAAGGAACGGGTAGAAAGTTATAATGGAAGCTTCAAACTCGATTCATTTATTAACAATGGAACAATGCTGGTAGCAGAAATTCCAATTAAATTTGAAAAAGCATGGCACTCTCTAAACCAATACGCGTCTTAATAGCAGACGATCACCAGCTATTTAGAAACGGAATTACTTCACTTTTTGAAGATGTACCCGATATCTTAATTGTTGGAGAAGCCGAAAACGGAACCCAATTAATTGATAAGTATTTTCTTCTTCAGCCGGACTTGATTCTTGTGGACATTTCAATGCCGGACATGAACGGATTAGATGCATTAAAAGAGATAAAGAAAAAAGATAAAAGTGTTAAAGCCATTTTTCTTACAATGCACGATAGCGAAGAATATTTAATTCATGCCTTTAAAATTGGCGCTGTGGGATTGATTAGCAAAAACACAATTAAAGGTGAACTTGTTTATGCAATTAAAACTGCTTATAACGGTGAAAAATATTTTGGTAAACAATATGATGAGACTCGTTTGAAGCAAATTGAGCATAATTACAAAAAATTAACCAGTGAATTTGTAGACGACTACATACACTTAACTGTTAAAGAAAGGCAAATTTTAGAATGCGTTAGTAAAGGGCAAACCAGCCAAGAAATTGCAAATCAATTAGAATTGAACAAGCGCACTGTAGATCATTACCGTTCTCGAATGATGACGCGATTAAACTTAAAAGGGTTGCCAGAATTCATTTCTTATGCTATTAAATACACTATGACGAATAAAATTTTAGGTAAAGAATAACTATGGCTGATTCATTGTTCTACATTAAAATATTAGTTTTCATTTGTACAATTGTTTGGTTATTCACACCACTACGACAATTTAAGACTCGATATTTTTGGTTTTTTCTAGCACTCGCTTTGACAGATCCGATATCGCTTATTCTCGGAAGAAGTTTCCATTTAGTGTTAGGGCAATTTTATGTTCCTTTTAGCATTCTCTATCTTTTTATTGTTATGGATTTTAGAAAAATCTCTTTCAAAAAAATTGCTTTCTCACTTATTGTTATAGGACTTGGCATTATTTCCTTCATCCAGTACTGGGAGTATTCGCAAATATTTATACTAGTAGTTTTGTTAATGGTTCTGATATTGCTTATAAAGAACAGTTTCGAATTTGTAATTGAAAAGGGTAGTATCAATATTTTTCATATTATACTGGTGTTCTACCAAACGTTAAATGTACTCAAGTTTTTCTCAATGATAAGTTATTTTTCCACAGGAATATGGTTCTTCTTTTTGTCCAATATTTTACAAATTTTTATAGGAATTTTCTTTTTGATCTACAGAGAGGATAATTCGAAATTGCTGATAAGAATTGCTGGTCCAAAAGAACAAGCAGGTTAATCTTTCCAAATAAAGTCGAAGAGCAAGTAAGAAGCTGTCCCCATAATTACATCGTAAGAGAAAAGAACAGCAATCTCAATTGTAGATCCGCCAATCGAATTTCCATCCATAGAAAATTTCGTAAGTTCAAGCAAAGTAAGAATTAGCGGAAGTAAAATTGGAAACGAGAGCACCGGATAAAGCGTGCCTTTGGAACTCGCTTTTGAAATGATTGCGGCTATCATTGTTGATGAGATAGCAATTCCAATATTGCCAAGAAGAAAGGCAATTAAAAAAAGCGAAACGTTTCTGATTATAAAGGATTCGAACAGCATCGAAAAGAGAACTGTAATTGCAATATTCATCAGAAAAACCAAGATGAGATTGAAAAGCAGCTTACCGGAAAAGATTGTAGTTGGCGAAGCAATTAATTGAAGAGTTAAGGTAGTCCCACGCTCTTCTTCTGAAACAAATGCACGCGATAATCCTGACATAGCTGAGAAAAAAATAACAACCCAAAGAAGTCCGCCAGTTAAATACTCAGAAATTTTTTCGTCACCAACAGAAAACATTATTACACTAATAGTAACCAGAACGAACATTACAAGGGCGTTTATTGCATAACGCGTGCGCAGTTCCGATTCCCAATCTTTTTTGAATAGTGCAAATGATTTCATTTTCTTGACGCCTGACTCTTAAAATCTCTTAATTCGACAATCTTTTCACATAAAGCCAAATCAGTTTCCTCGTTTGAGGCCACCAAAACAACCTTAGTCTTTCCTTCGGATTGTATGAACTCATAAACCTTTTCTTTGCCCGAACTATCCAAATTTGAAGTCGGTTCATCTAAAATAAGCAACTGAGGTTCATGCAGAAGAGCAAAAGCAAATTTAAGGCGCTGTTTCATTCCTGAGGAAAACCCGCGAAGCAAGTCATTTCTTCTTTCATATAAATTAAATTCGCTAAGCAAAAAATCGGAACGTTCCTTATTAAATTTTACTCCTCTAACTTTAGAAACATGGGCCAAGTTTTCTTCCGCTGTGAATTCATCGTAAAGAAAAAGATAGGGAGAAACAAATCCTAAAAAGTTATGAAGAGCTTCTTCTTCAACTTTTTTGCCGGCAAAAGTGTGTTTAACCATGCCTTTTGTAGGAGAAATTAAACATGCAATAATTTTAACAAGAGTAGATTTACCTGAACCGTTAGGACCCGAAATTCCATAGACATGCCCCGATTCGAATGAATAGTTGATTCCATCGAAGATTAACCTTCTTCCGAAATACTTTACAAGATTATTAAGTTCAACAGAATAGCTAGTCATTATAGATTACAAATTTTCCTTTAATTGAATCGTCGCCGCATTTAATAACATAAAAATAAACACCCGTTGCCAGTTTATTTTGATTTGAATCTTTGGCATCCCAAAGCAAAACTATTTTTTCGGTGGCAACAATACGTTTTTGACCAGAATAAACCAAACTCATATCCGGCGTGTAAACATATAGATCTGCGGTAGCGCC
>JBHEKZ010000063.1:0-12733 GCA_041859025.1 Melioribacteraceae bacterium
CGTGTTGAAAACAAAACTTTAGTAACCGGATTTCGGCAGACAAACGGATGGGCGCGTACACGTTATGTTTACTTTGCAATGGAATTTTCCAAACCGATTAAATCTTATCAGCTTAGAAATGATGAGCAAATTATTTATGGCGGCTTCTGGAGAAAGTTTAATCAGAATGAAAACTTTCCCGAGAGAGCGGGACACAAAGTAAAATGCGCTTTCAATTTTGAAACCGAAGAGGGAGAAGCTGTTTTAGTTAAAGTTGCATTAAGCGGTGTAAGCACGGCTAATGCTTTGGAAAATCTGAAAGCGGAAATTCCTAGCTGGGATTTTGATAAAGTTGTTTTGCAGGCAAAAGAAAAGTGGAACAAGGAACTTTCCAAAATAACAATTGAAGCCGGCGAAGAGAGAAAAGAAAATTTTTACACTTCAATGTATCACGCGTTTATAAATCCCAATATTTATTCCGATGTAAACGGAGAATACCGGGGACTAGATCAGAACATTTACAAATCGAATAAGTTTACAAACTACACTACGTTTTCTTTGTGGGATACATACCGCGCGCTTCATCCTCTTTATACAATCATTCAGCAGAAACGCGCGAGCGATATTGTAAACTCGATGATTGTTCACTCGGAACAAAGCGTTCACAAAATTCTTCCTGTGTGGTCGCACTGGGCAAATGAAAACTGGTGCATGATAGGCTATCACGCAGTTCCGGTACTTGCAGACGCGGTAATGAAAGGACTCGGCGGCTTTGATGTTAACAAAGCTTTCGATGCTTGCGTTGCCAGCGCAAACTATGATGTTTATGATGGAATAGGCGCTTATAAGAAATATGGTTTTGTTCCGGAAGACTTAAGTTCAAACTCCGCTTCCAAAACTCTGGAATATGCTTATGATGATTGGACAATTTACAAGATGGCCGAAAAGCTAGGTAAGAAAAAAGAAGCGGAAGAATACTGGAAACGCGCAAACAGTTTCAAAAACATTTATGATAAAGAAACACATTATATGCGCGCTAAGAAAACGGACGGCAGTTTTAAAATTCCTTTTGATCCGCTCAGCGTTGCTAATCAGGGCTACATAGAAGGGAATGCGTGGAATTATTCTTTATATGTTCCTCAGGATGTTAAAGGATTTATTCATCTGCTCGGCGGAAAAGAAAAACTTATAACCTGGCTCGATTCTCTTTTTACATTTGATTTGCCCGATAAATATTTTGGCGAGAGTGAGGATGTTACAAAAGTCGGAATGATTGGAAATTATGTACATGGCAACGAACCGTCTCATCATGTTCCTTATATGTACAACTTTGCCGGCACGCCCTGGAAGACGCAAGAGAGAATTCATCAGATTGTTAATACAATGTATAAACCGGAACCGCACGGACTCTGCGGAAATGATGACTGCGGACAAATGTCGGCGTGGTATATCTTTAGTCTAATGGGATTTTATCCGGTTGCGCCGGGAAGCAACGAGTATGTAATTGGAAGTCCTTGCGTAGATAAAGCGGAAATCAATTTAGAGAATGGAAAGAAGTTTAGCATTGCTTCAGAAAACTTGAGCGAGAAAAACATATACATCAAAGAAGTTTGGCTTAACGGAAAGAGAATAGACCGAAGCTATTTAACACATAAAGAAATAGTAAGCGGCGGCAAACTTAAATTTGTTATGCAGAATGAACCGAACAAAGCTTGGGCTGTTGATGAAAAATCAATGCCTTATTCAATGACTAAATAAAGTATATAATGATTGTCTGTAAAGAGTTTGAAGATAAATATGCGTTAGAAGTTTCCGGACTGCTGGAACAGCTTGGCTATTTTGTAAGCAAAGAAGAATTGCCGAAAAGAATTGAAAACATAAAAAAGAACAATGGAATAGTTTTTATAGCGCTTGAAGAGGAGAAAATTGCCGGCTGCATTCATACCATGGTGGTTTACCGCCTGGCGGAAGGAACTTGCGGAGAAATTGTAAGTCTGGTTGTTGATGAATCCATGCGCGGAAAGGGAGCGGGCAAGTTTCTACTTGATCAATCGATTAATTGGCTGAAGGAGAGGGGACAAACAAAAGTAAGAATTCGATGCAATACGATTAGAGAGGAAGCACATAAATTTTATTCTCATCTTGGCTACACAGAAAAGAAATCGCAAAAGGTCTTTGAAAAAAATATTTGAGTGAATAATGAAAACGAAAAAGTTAGAAACAGCGCTGCTTGTTATTTTGCTTACAGTATTTGTAACCGGCTGTATGCCGGGCGAAGGGCATTATCACACAAAAAACTTAGCTGGATTTTTTACCGGTGTATGGCACGGCTGGATTGCGCCACTCTCTGTTATAATGGGCTTGTTCAACCCGGAAGTGAGGATTTACGAAATAAATAATAGCGGCTGGTGGTACGATTTCGGCTTTTATATTGCAATAATAAGCGGCTTTGGCGGCATTTCTTTATTCAGAAAGAAAAAGAAAGATTGACGAAAATTTTGCTTACTTTCGCAATAGAAAGCGTGCTTATTTTATATTTTAAACTATCTTAATCATATTCTTCTGAAAGGAAAATATCCTCATTTATTCTAATCTGATTGCCTCCCTGTGGAGTCCTTTAGACAAGCGCTTTTGTAAAATGATAATCTATAACAGTTAGGATCAGCAATGAAGTTTTTCGGACATACATTTCACATACCTGTACTTGGCGTTGGCTATTCTGTTGATGCGCCCGCGAAAGTTGCCAAGTATGGTATTTCATCAGTCATTTCAATAGTAGATGATATTCTGCTTGAGCAGTTAAGAAAGCATTATTATCAAAAGATGAACAAACCTTACGTGCAGATTTCTTCAAAAGATGAAGACTCGCGCGCTAAGAGAGTTACAGCTTATTTAAATCTTATGAATGAAATTGTTAAAGAGCAGTTTGAGAAAGTCCGCCTGTCTGCTTTTGAGAAGGGAAGCGAAATAACAAAGTATTTTGAAATGCTTCCGGATGTTTCTCATTTAAAACAGAAATACCATGAGATGCTTGCGGCAAAAGAGGAATCGATTAAGACCAGGCTTCAAAAATATCTACGCGAAAACATTCATCACGGCGCAATTGATGTTAATATTATGACCAAACTTGATAAATCTAATTACGCAGCGGACGGCTCCCAGCTTTCTAGTGAATTTAATGACGCACATGCCGCTCTGCGCGGATTTGCGATGAGCGAACTTGAAAGCTCAATTATTTTCTCTGCCGGAATGAATCCAAAGCTTTACAGTTATCTGGAATCGTTTAAGGATTTTCAGCCGGGAAGTGACGGAAGGTTCAAGAAGAAAATTGTTGTAAAGGTAAGCGATTTCCGCTCCGCGCTTATTCAAGGAAAGTTCTTAGCCAAAAAAGGATTGTGGGTTTCGGAATATAGAATTGAAAGCGGACTGAACTGCGGCGGACACGCATTTGCAACAGACGGTTTACTGCTCGGTCCAATTCTGGAAGAATTCAAAAAGAGAAAAGAAGAATTAGTTTCTTCGGTTAAAGAATTGTTTCATCCGGCAATCAATAAAAAAGAAATTTTTGTTGATGATGACAAACTAAATGTTTCCGTTACAGTTCAAGGCGGTGTTGGAGTATCAACAGAGCATGAATTTCTGTTGAGAGAATATGGAGTGGACTCTGTTGGCTGGGGAAGTCCTTTCTTATTGGTTCCGGAGGTAATGAATGTTGATGAAAAAACACTAAAACAGTTATCGGAAGCGAAAGAAGATGATTTCTTTTTAAGCAATTCTTCGCCTTTAGGTGTTCCGTTCAATAATTTACGCAACAGCGGAAAAGATTTAGAGCGAATTGAAAGAATGGAAAGCGGCAAGCCGGGAAGTCCTTGCCCCAAGAAATTCTTAGAATTCAATAAAGAGTATACCGATAAACCGATTTGTACAGCGTCAATTACCTATTTCAAAAAACTTGATACGATTAAAGACAATCCGGAGTTGAGTGAAAAGTATAACGCGGATTTAAAAAACGCCAGCGATAAAAATTGCTTGTGCGAAGGTTTATCTGCATCCACTTTGATTGCAAAAGGAATTACCGATGCTAAACAGAGTTTAGCTGTTGCTGTTTGTCCCGGACCGAATTTAGCGTACTTCTCTAAAGTTGTCTCGTTAAAAGAAATGGTCGATCATATTTACGGAAGAATAAATTTAATCACGCATCCCAACAGACCGAACATGTTTGTTAAGGAGCTCTCTCTTTATATCGATTATTTACATAAAAAAATTGATGAGCGTGTAGATTTTGTAACAGCACAAAAAGAAGAATTTTTTACCACGTTTCATGCAAACTTGATTGATGGAATCAATTATTACAAAAGCATGATTCCCGGTATTGCCGAAGAAACAGAAAAGATAAGAGAGAAAATTAGACAAGACTTAGATGCGCTTGAACTTAAATTGATGTCTTACACACTGGCCGGAGTTTAACCTAAATACACACGCGGTACGCGTGTGTTGATGTTGGTAAGAATTTCGTAAGGAATTGTTCCTGCCCATTCGGCCAGCTCCTCAACAGTGATGGAAATATTTCCATCACTTCCGATCAGAACAACTTCATCTCCGTTGTAAGCTGAGTCGTTCTCGATATTCACTACTATTTGATCCATAGAAATAACGCCGACTACGGGAAAGCGTTTCCCGCGAATCAATACTTCGGCTTTATGAGACATGCTTCTCATGTAACCATCGCCATAGCCAAGGGGAACTGTAACCGCGCGGACATCGTGATTGGCTTTCCATTTCATGCCGTAGCTTACGGTGCTTCCCCCTTTAATTACTTTGAAATAAACAACCAAAGATTTCCAGCTGAGTGCCGGTTTTACATTAATTGTTTTTTGAACTTCTTGAGATGGATAAACACCATATAAAAGTATCCCGGGACGAACAAGATCAAGAACCGCTTCCGGCATTTGCAGAATGGCGCCGCTGTTTGCAATATGTTTTATCGGCGATGGAATGGAGTGCTTTTCATAAAACGAAACTGTTTCTAAAAATCTTTCCAGCTGAATTTTCGAAAAAGATAAATCGCGGCTGTCTGAATTAGCAAAATGAGAGTAGATTCCATCTATATCGATATGTTTACATGTTAAGCTTGCTTCCAAAAGTGTTTCGGCATTATAATAATGTACTCCTATACGTTCCATTCCCGTATCAATCTTAAGATGAACATGAGCTCGCTTTTTCATCTGCGCGGCTACTTCCTCAATTTGTTTTAATTTACCGACTGATGAAGCAGTAATAGAAAGATCATATTTGACAAAGAGAGGAATTTGATTTCCCCAAATTCCGCCGAGAACTAAAATTGGAATCGTGATGCCCGCCTTGCGTAGAAGAATACCTTCTTCAAGTACCGCGACTCCAAGATAATCTGCATTTAAGCTTTGCATTAATTGAGCGGTGCGAACGAGTCCGTGGCCGTAAGCGTTTGCTTTAAGTACCGGCATTAATTTAGCCCCGCCGATACGAGATTTAATTTTCCCGAAATTTTCAGCAAGAATTCGCAAATCAACTTCTACACGAGTTGGTCTTAGAACTTCTTCTTCGCTGATAGTTGGATGGTTTACTTCGCCACTCATTTTTTATTCTTTAGTTGATGTAAAGATAATTTTTTTAGTCAAAATATTGCATTTTCTCCTCGCTCCTTTTAATTGTATTTTTCGGCAGCTATTCATCACATTCGAGAAATATGAAAGTACTTTTTATCGGCGGTACAGGAGTAATAAGCTCCGAATGTTCCAAGCTTTGCATTGAAAAAGGAATGGATTTGTTTCTTCTTAACAGAGGCAAGTCATTTAGAACAGCGCCGGAGAAGGCGTGTGTAATCAACGCCGATATTCGTGATGTTTACGCAGTTCAGAAAGCGATTGCCGGGCAAAGGTTTGATGTAGTTGTAGATTGGATCGCGTTTAACGAAGAGCATGTTAAAAATGATTTTCAAATATTTAACAACTTAACCGAGCAATACGTTTTTATCAGCTCGGCCTCGGCTTATCAGAAACCAATACCAAAGCTGCCGATTACGGAAGAGACTCCGCTTGAAAACCACTTTTGGGCATATTCGCGCGCTAAGATAGATTGTGAAAAATACTTAATGCGAATGCATCGAGAAAACGGATTTCCTGTTACAATAGTTCGTCCTTCGCATACTTATGATCAAACTAAAAATCCTCTTCGAATAGATTATCTCCCGTTTCACAGAATGAAGGAGAATAAACCGATCATTATTCATGATGATGGAAATTCTTTGTGGACATTAACACATACAAGAGATTTTGCCAAAGGATTTGTAGGATTACTTGGAAACAAAAACACAATTGGAGAGGCTTACCAGATTACTTCTGATGAAACGCTTACATGGAATGAAATTGCAAGTTTATTGGCAGATAAGGCTGGGTATGATTTAAAGATAGCTCATATTCCCGCCGAATTTATTAAGAAATATGACGATGAATGGGGAGACGGATTGCTTGGAGATAAGGCGCATAGTGTAAAGTTTGATAATTCTAAAATTAGAAAAATTGTTCCCGAGTTTAATCCGCAAATAAAATATGCCGACGGCGCCGCTGAAATTGCTGACTGGTATGTTCATAAAAAAATGAACCAATACGTAGATAGTAATTTAGATCAATTGATGGATAAAATTATTAGCGCTCATACAAATCAATAATAACAGAGAGATTTATGAAAAAATTCGTGTATACAAGTTTAGTATTACTATTAGGCTCACTTTTAACAGTACAAATATTTGCTCAATCGGCGGATGCTTCAATCAAAAAGCTGGTTGATGGAAACAAGCGTTATGTGGAAAACAAACCCACTCATCAAAACCAAACCGCAAAACGCAGAGAAGAAGTTGCCAAAGGACAAAAACCTTTTGCTGTTGTTATAACCTGTTCGGATTCCCGCGTACCTCCGGAAATTTTGTTTGACCAAGGAATTGGAGATCTGTTTGTGATAAGAACTGCCGGAAATATTGTTGATGATATAGGACTGGGCAGTATTGAGTATGCAGTTGAACATTTAAAAGCGCCTCTTGTTGTTGTGCTCGGACATGAGCGCTGCGGGGCGGTAGATGCTACAGTAAAAGGAGGCGAAGCGCCGGGACACATTAAGGCGTTGGTTTCTAATATTGTTAGAGCTGTTGATAAGGCACGCTCAAAGACGGGAGACCTTCTAGAGAACTCAATTAAACAAAACATTGATAACGTGGTTGAACAGATAAGTAAATCGAAGCCGATTCTAGAAGAATTTGTGCATAATAAGAAAATTAAAGTTGTAGGAGCGCGTTACGATTTGGATGACGGCGCTGTAAAGTTTTTTACAAACGGCGGTCATTAATTGCTCTGGTGTATTAATGAAAAACACAAAATTCCTTAAGGCAATAATTGGTTTTATATTACTTTCAATTTCGGGATGTGTTGATAAAGCAGTAGATCCGATAACAGATTCTTTGGAAGATAATTTTGCTAGATGGAAGTCGCTTGGAATTTCAAATTACACCATTGTACAGTCGCAACTCTGCTTCTGTGTTTATGGAGGCGATAAAATGATTATTCAAGTAAGGAATAATAAAATCGTCAGTGTTCAAGATTCTGCCGGTGTTAAGCAAGTTTCTCAAGAATCTTGGCAATGGTTCAAGACAATTGATCAGCTGTTTGAAACCGCTATTAATGCAAAGAATGGAAAACACAATTCATTCAGTCTGGAAATTGACAAAGATTATGGATTCCCAAAGTACTTTTGGGTAGATCCAATTGCTCAAGCTGCGGATGAGGAATATGGATTTATAACAACAAGTTTTAGATTAATAAAATAGAAAGCCAAGAATGACATTTCTTCAAATATTTGGATATACCGCTTCGGTTGTAATTGCAATTTCTCTAATGATGAGTTCGATTGTTCGATTAAGAATTATCAACTTATTCGGCGCGACATGTTTTTCCATTTACGGATTTTTAATAGGCGCATACCCGGTGTTTATATTAAACGGATTTATCGCGCTGATAGATATTTATTATCTCATTCAAATTTTCGGGGAGAAGGAATACTTTCGTGTGCTTGAAGTAAAAACCACATCCGAATATCTCGGGTACTTCTTAAAATTTCACAGCAAGGAAATCTCTAAGTTTATGCCGGTTTTTAAATTTGAGCCAAATGATAATTACCATGTGATGTTTGTTTTAAGAGACACAGTTCCGGCCGGATTGGTAATTTCTGAATATCTTGATGACGATATAGTTTATATGAAGCTCGATTTCGCAATACCGGGTTACCGCGATTTTAAAATGGGCAAGTATGTTTTCGCAGAAATCTTTAGGCAAAAAAACGTAAAAAGAATTTATAGCGATCCGGGAAACGAGAAGCATGAAATGTATTTAAAGAAAATGGGTTTTGTTGAAGCCGAATTCAATAAGAAACATGTTTATTGTTTGGAAGTGAAATAAAAATGAATAGAACTATACTGAGTTTTGTATTTCTGTTCTTGGTAACATTTTCGATTGCCGCCCAAAATAGCGCTAAGGAAGAGCAAGCAGCTGCACCGGTTACTATTAATAGAACAGAAGTTCACAAAATTACGTCTGTTGCAAACGGCAATCTTTATCCAATCTACGTTGCGCTTCCGGGCAGTTATAATTATACAAAAGAAACCTATCCGGTAGTTTTTATGCTGGATGCCTATTCATCCTTCGGCACAATGTCGCAGATGGTCAGGCTGCTAGCCTTCAATAAAGAGTTGCCGGAGTTAATAATAGTTGGTGTTTCTTCAGAAGGGGGCTCCAAGGAATTTAATTACAACCGAATGAGAGATTATACTCCTACAGAATTAAAAAGCGAGAAAGAAAAACTTGTTATTCCGGTTTCAGGCGGAGGTAAAAAATTTTTGCAGTTTATTAAAGATGAACTGATTCCATTCGTTGAATCGAAATACAGAATCAAAAAAGATGATAAAACTTTAGTCGGTCACTCGCTAGGCGGATTGTTTGTGCTATACACATTATTTAACGAAACAAACTTGTTTAATAAATACGTAGCCGTTAGTCCGGCATTAATGCTTGACGATGAATTTATTTTGAGACAGGAAAAATCATTTGCCGAGAAAAACGATAAGCTGAATGCTTTTCTTTACACAACAATCGGTTCGCTCGAAGATTCAACTTTTGTACAGCCATGGAACCATCTGGTAGAATCTATTAAATCGCATAGTTACGAAGGCCTGAAATTGAAAAGTGAAATTGCAAATAAAGAAACTCACTATACAATAATTCCTTATACAGCTACGCACGGATTAAAAGCGGTATTTGAAAAATGAGAATAACCTTTGAAGCATGTGTTGATTCAGTTGAATCCTCCTTGAATGCGCAGCAAGGCGGCGCGGATAGAATAGAGCTTTGTGCAGATTTAATTGAAGGGGGAATTACACCAAGTTACGCAATGCTGAAATTGGTGATGGAGAAATTAACAATTCCCGTTAACGTGCTTGTTCGTCCGCGCGGCGGAGATTTTCTTTATACTGATTATGAGTTTGAGGTAATTAAGAAGGATATTGAGTTTTGCAAGCAAATAGGTGCTAATGGAGTTGTAATTGGGATTTTAACCGAAGACGGAACTGTTGACAAAATAAGAACTCAAGAATTGATTGAAGCAGCAAGACCAATGTCTGTAACATTCCACCGGGCATTTGATATGACGCGTGATCCGATTGAAGCATTAAACACACTAATTGAACTTGGCGTGGATAGATTGTTAACATCGGGACAAGAAGCCAATGTTTACAAAGGAATTCCTACCCTGAAAAGAATAGTTGAACACGCAGACAACAGAATAGTAATAATGCCAGGCGGCGGAGTTACTGAAACCAATATAAAAGAAGTAGTAGAAAAAACCGGCGTGAATGAAATTCATGCTTCTGCAAGAGAAAGAATAAGAAGCAAAATGAAATATGTGAATTCAAAAACTTCTATGAGTGATTCCAAAGACATGGAAGAGTATGATTTAATGATTACATCTGCGGAAAGGATCCGCGCGATGATTAATGCAGTAAGTTCTTAAAGGAAAAGAAATGAATGATTTGGAAATAATTTATGAAGATGACAATATAATAGCAGTTAATAAGCCGGAAGGCTTGGCTTCAATACATGACAGCGCAGGAGAAAAGGAAGATTTACAGACCCTTCTTTCAGAACGATGCAAGCTGAAAGTATTCGTAGTTCACCGGCTGGACAAAGAAGTAAGCGGAGTCATTTTATTTGCAAAGAATGCCGCAACTCACAAAATGCTTAACAAACAGTTTGCTGAGAGAACAGTAAAGAAAAGTTATATAGCGCTGGTTCACGGCAGAGTTGTTAAAGATGAAGGTTCAATCAACAAACCTATACGGGAGTTCGGCTCCGGCAGAATGGGAATAGATGAAGCAAAAGGTAAACCAAGCAAAACATTATACAAAGTGATTAAGAGATATCCTTCTTACACGCTGGTTGAATTAAATCCTACAACAGGAAGAAGACATCAGCTTCGAGTGCATCTCTATTATATCGGAAGCGCAATAGTGGGAGATGTTCGCTATGGAGAAAAAGTATTTCAAGAACAATATCCCAGGTTAATGCTTCACGCAAAAGAAGTTATTGTTGCAATGAATGACGGTACTGAAAAATCATTCACTGCGGAAGCTCCTCAATCATTTTCAAAATACCTTCAGGTTGTAAACGAAGGATAAAATGATATAGCGGCCGATAACATTTGTGCGTGTATCTTCTATGTAATAGTCGTTAGTTGTTCTCTGAGTGTTATTACTTTTGTTTAGTATATCGTAAAACGTTAATCGCAATTCACCCTGATCATCGCTGAATAATTTTTTACCGATGTAAGCATTCCACATATACGAGTTTGGATCGTATCCCGTTCCAAGCCCTCCTTGATAGCGGTGCTCAAATTCCGTTTGAAAGACTATTCCTTCCCAGAAAAGCCAGTAAAATTTTAAACGGCTTCTTACATTCAAATAAGTTTGGTCAAGACTTGCCTGCGATGTATTCTTTACTACGTTGTTGGTCAGATTGCTAGAAAGAGAGAAATCCAGATCCTTGCTGAAGTTGCTGTTTAATACAAACCCGCCTCCGTACGAAGTGTTTTTAGAAAAGTTGCTAACATCATTTATCATATTTGGCGTTTTTGTCAAACCTAAATTTGTACTTAGGTTTACGTTCGATTTGAGAAAGGCAACCGGAACAGTATAAGTAAGCATGGTTCTTAAATTGTAATAGCCGTTAAAATTTTCCGGCGTGCGCAGCTGTGTGCCCGGATTCAAAACAATACCCCTGTAAGTTATCGCTTTGGTTTCAGCTAAGATGGTCTTATATCCAATATAGTTATCTGTATAAGTTCCGTTTACTAAAATGAAGAACGCGCTCATACTTTCACTATCAGTTAATGTATAACGAAGGGAAAGATTGTGCCTTGAATCTTGCGCAAGATTTGGGTTCCCTATATTAAGCTGGAGAGGATTGGAATTATCAAGAACGTTTTGCAATTGTTCTACACTTGGTTCGTTGTTGTTTGCGCGATAATTAAACATCAAGTTTTTGCCCCTGTTCACATCATATCTAATCATTACTGACGGTAAAATAGAGTAAAAAGTTCTGCCTGTACTGCTGATATATGGAAAAGTCTGCTCGTTTGTTAAACGAGAAATATTGTAGCCTAAGTTAAGCATTACCATTAATTCGTTTACACGATGATTGTAGCTCAGACCGTAATTCTGCACTTTCGAATTCTTATCGTAAACGTTACTCAAATCGTTTTCAAGAATTGAATAAGTGTGATCCTTATTTGATAGACTATAAGTTTTCTGATCACTTTCATCTTTAGAATACGAATATGTAGCGTTAAACAGAAGCATTCCGTTTTCAGAAACCGGTTCAGTATAAGCTAAGTTAACCGATCCGCCATAGCCGTTCTTTGCCAGCTTAGAACTTTGATCAAGCGTGTCGGATGAAGTTAAATCATTGTAGTAAATATTTTCCGAATATAGTTTTTTGTCGCCATCATTTTGTTTGTATGAAGTATTAAATCTTATCGAGATAGTTCTTCCGCGTGTTTCAAATCGCCTACGATAAAGAAACTGCGAGGAGGCGTCTACTGCAGATAAATTGGAGCTATTCAAATTTTCAATCGAGTTGAGATTTGATAAACCGGAAGTAGTATTTCCAAGAATTTTACTTGAACCATCGTTTTGCTGGAAAGTTATTCTCGGTCGGAATAGAATTGAATTGAGAGTATCAATTTGGTAATCTAATCGTAAGTTAAACCGATGGTTAGTGTTCTTGGAATTTGATTGATTATCTTCAAAATATTTTTGAGCTCCCACTGCTGTTGCAAAGTAATCTCTGTTGGTTAATGTACCGGAATTATTATCTGTCTTATTAAAAAAATAACTGGCGTTAAATTCATTTCTTTGATTCCATGAATCGGCATAATTGAATCCGGCGGCTTTAGTAGTTGTTAACCCATTTTTCGCATCAACTAAGAAATCGGATGCACCACCACCTTGCCTTCCGCTAAATCCACCGCCACTCATTCCACCGCCACCAGGACGATCACCACCGCCTCCTCTTCCACCGCCCATTCGTGGTTGACCGCCGCCACCGCCTCTACCGCCGCCGCCGCTCATAACTCCCAATAAATCTTCACTTGCAAAGTTTTGTTCGTTTGTATTATTGAG
>JBHEKZ010000588.1:0-11788 GCA_041859025.1 Melioribacteraceae bacterium
AATAATTTTGATTTCAGAAATAATATCTATTCTGCGTTTACAACTTATTCCGATCAGCTTTTGGGTTTTGAATACCAAGCCGGCTTACGTTTGGAATACACTGACAGAAAGCTTGATCAGCTTACAACAAAGCAAAATTTCGCTTATCAGAAGCTTCATCTGTTTCCAACGCTGAATATTTCTAAAAAGATTTCTGATGATCAGCAATTACAATTCAGCTACAGCAGAAGAATTCAAAGACCTTTTGACGGACAGTTAAATCCATTCACATACTTTTCCGATTCTTACACTGCAACCGGAGGAAATCCATATTTGCTTCCTTCTTTCACACATTCGGTTGAGCTGAACTATCAAAAATCTTTTACCGGAGTTTATTTAACAACACAAACATATTTGAGAAAAACCAGCGATGGTGTAGAGCAATTACAAACTCTCGATAACACCGGCAGAATAAATCTTATACCGCAAAACGTATTGAATACAACCGCGGTTGGCGCAGAGATTTCGGCAAACATAACTTTTGCACAGTGGTTCAAGCTCGATCCTTCGGTTAACTTATACAACTTTAATTTACAAGAGAAACCAGAGTTTGGAATAGCCGGGCAAAACCGTTTTAGCTGGGATACCAAAATAAACGCAACTTTGATGCTTTCCGCAGCGACAAGATTTCAGTTCTTTGCAAACTATTTTCCGGATAATGTTACTTCGCAGGGAGAGATTAAGACTTTCATGATAATTGGCGCAACGGTAAGACAAGAATTCTTCGAGCGCAGTTTGATTGCAACATTAAGTGCACAGAATTTATTTGGTCAGACTAGGTATAATATCATCTCGAACGGTACCGGATTTACATCAAATACTAACATTAGACCGGAAGCGCCGATATTTAATCTTACTCTAAGTTATAACTTCAACAACTTTAAGCGCAGAAACAGCGAGCAAGTCGATCTGAACGTAAATAGCGGTTTATAATTTTCATTTGCTGATCACTCCTTAAAATCGCGCAAGAGAAAGGGCTTGCGCGATTCTCTTTTCCTTCCAGAGTTTCGGAATTAGGGTAAAACAAAATACCCCAATTCGCCGTCTAACCTTACCTAAATACTATTCATCAATGAAGGAGTTTGTTATGCAAAAAAAGCGCAGTCTTTGGTGGCTTTCCGCTCTTTTCTTATTTGTCTATTCGTTTTTAGTTATTAATGGCACAATTTCCGCACAAAGTACTAGCGGTTTCGATCTTAAAAATTTGGATAAATCGGCAAATCCAACACAAGATTTCTATCAGTACTCTGTTGGAGGCTGGGTAAAAAATAATCCTATCCCGGACGATCAAGTTCGCTGGGGTTCTTTCACGATTTTGGCTGAAGACAATAATGTTATTTTGAGAAAAATTATTGAAGAAGCTGCCGCTAATCAATCTTGGGGAAAAGGAACAGCAAAACAAAAAATTGGCGATTTCTACGCAGTTGCTATGGATTCTATTCGTATTGAGAAGATGGGTTATAAACCAATTATTCCGGATTTGAAAAACATTGATGCGCTTAAAAACAAAAAAGAGTTGGTTAAATATTTGGCGCAAGAATATTTAAAGGGTAATGGATTGATCTTCGGCTTTGGTGTTAGTGTTGATGCAAAGAAAAGTGAAATGAACACCGCTTATTTGTCGCAAGGCGGATTAGGTTTGCCCGATGTTGAATATTACACAAAAGATGATGCTCGCTCTAAAGAAATTCGTCAGAAATATTCCGATCACGTTGCGAATATGTTTAAGCTGATTGATGTTGCCCCGGAAGTTGCCGCTGAATATTCAAAAACAATCATGAATGTAGAAGGTAAACTGGCCGCTGCTTCTAACACACGTTTAGAAAATAGAGACCCGATAAAAACTTATAATAAAATGACAATTGATAATTTGGTAAAACTTTCCGGCACGTTTGATTGGAAAAGTTATTTTGAATTAATCGGTTTAGCGGATATGGATTTGTTGGTCGTTCGTCAGCCAAAGTTCTTTACCCAGCTTGGCGGAATTGTGGATGAAGTTTCACTTGATGATTGGAAAGTTTATTTGAAATGGAATGTGCTTCGTGGCTCGGCTAATGTGTTAAGCTCTGCATTTGTTAATGAAAGATTCGATTTTACTCAAAGATTTTTAAATGGCGCAAAAGCAATGCAGCCAAGATGGAAAAGAATGGTTCAGGCTGTTAACGGTTCTTTAGGAGAATTGCTCGGACAGATTTATGTTGAAAAAGCCTTTCCGCCGGAAGCAAAACAAAGAGCTAAAGCAATTGTTAGCAATTTGCTTGTTGCAATGGGAGAAAGCATTAAGGGTTTACAGTGGATGAGCGATGAAACGAAAAAACAAGCTCTTGTAAAACTCGGGACCTTTGGCGTTAAGATTGGCTACCCCGATAAGTGGAGAGATTATAGTGAGCTCGAAATAGTTCGCGACTCTTATTACAAAAATTTAGAACGTGTAAGTGCTTGGGGCGTTAAACAAAATCTTGCTAAACTCGGCAAGCCGGTTGATAAACAAGAATGGTTTATGAGTCCCCAAACAGTTAATGCTTCTTACAATCCGACCAAGAATGAAATTACTTTCCCGGCTGGAATTTTGCAGCCTCCGTTTTTCAATCAAAATGCAGATGATGCTATTAACTATGGCGCAATGGGCGCTGTAATTGGTCACGAAATTTCTCACGGCTTTGATGATCAGGGAAGAAAATATGATGAAAAAGGAAACATTAGAGATTGGTGGACAAAAGAAGATAATGATAAATTCCAAGCACGCGCCAAAAAATTAGTTGATCAGTATAATGGTTTTGTTGTTGTAGATACTTTCAAAGTAAACGGCGCGCTAACACTCGGTGAAAATATTGGTGATCTTGGCGGATTAACAGTTTCTTATGCCGCTTTCAAAACTACCGAGCAATTCAAAAAGAATGAAATGGTTGACGGCTTTACTCCGGCACAAAGATTTTTCCTTGGCTGGGCGCAAGTTTGGTCAACCAATGCCCGCGATGAGTTCTTGAAATCTCAAGTTAAGACCGATGTTCACTCTCCTAGCGTACAGAGAGTTAATGGCCCGTTAATGAACATGCCGGAATTCTTTGAAGCATTTGGAGTTAAGCCTGGCGATAAAATGCGCGCGTCGGATGATAAGATTGTAAAAATTTGGTGATGGGAGTTTTGAAAGAGAGTAAGATCCTGATTCATTTTTCTTGATCATGATCTTACTCTTAATCTATTTTTAATTCTGTTCTTGTTATATTTCAACGAGAAAACATTAACACATAAAAGGATAATAGATGTATTCACTCGAAGTTAGAAATCTTACGAAAACATTCGATAAGGTTGTTGCGGTGGATAACGCTACGTTCGAAGTTCCGGATGGCTCAATCTTCGGACTCATCGGGCGGAATGGTGCCGGCAAAACAACAACAATTAGAATGATGATGGGTATTTATTTGCCGGATAACGGCGATGTTGTTTTAAAAGGTGTTAAAGTTGGACAAGAATTCAAAAACCGTGTAGGCTACTTACCGGAAGAACGCGGTCTTTATAAGAAAATGAAAGTAATGGATACGCTTCTTTACTTTGCCGAACTAAAAGGAAAAACAGGAAGACCTGTTCAAAAGAAAGCCGAAGAGTACTTAAAGAGATTCGATTTATACGACCGCCGCTTATCAAAGATTGAAGATCTCTCGAAAGGAAATCAGCAGAAAATCCAGTTCATCGGAACTATTCTTCACGATCCCGATTTTATTATTCTCGATGAGCCGTTCAGCGGTCTTGACCCTGTGAACACAAATCTTCTTAAGGATATTATTCTGGAAATGAAGAGCAAGGGAAAGGTTATTATCTTTTCAACTCACCTAATGGATTTTGCCGAAAAAATGTGCGATCATATTGCGATGATTGATCATGGCAAGATTATTCTTAAAGGCTCTTTGAATGAAATAAAAGCAAAACACTCACAAAAGAATGTTAGCTTAAGTTACGATGGAGATATTTCCTTTCTGCAAGGACACCCGATAGTTGAAAAGATGGCAAACTACGGCAATACAACCGGCATCAGATTAAAACAAGAAAACCAAACACAAGAACTTCTTAAACTTCTGGTTGAAAGAAATGTAATAGTTAAGAAATTTGACGCTAACGATATTTCACTTCAAGAAATATTTATTGAATATGCCGGACAGGAAGAAGGAGGCGCCAATGTTTAATTATAGAATCCTTGGTATTATAAAGCGTGAACTGAAAGAGAAACTTCTGTCCAAATCTTTTATTCTTACTACAGTTTTGTTTCCGGTGTTCATGTTTGTTATTGTGGGTATACAGGCGCTTCTGGTAACAGATGAAGCCACTTCCAAATTAAATATTGTTTCTGAAGATCAAAATCTAACTCTCGCATTTCAGAA
This sequence comes from Melioribacteraceae bacterium, assembly GCA_041859025.1. Lineage (GTDB taxonomy): Bacteria > Bacteroidota > Ignavibacteria > Ignavibacteriales > Melioribacteraceae > Stygiobacter. The sequence continues at coordinate 4,416 of JBHEKZ010000588.1, forward strand.
AGAACTTACAAGACCGGAATCCGATCTGATGAAGGAAGGTAAATTTTCTTTCAGTTTCTACACAATGAACCGTGAAGAGTTGAAGAAACATTTGGACGAGAACAAAAAAGCAATGCTTGATGATAAACTTACCGGCGTTGTGTTTGTTCCGGCAGCTGCACTTACCGATAAAAAATTAGAATACTATTCCAAGTCGCCAAACAATTTATCTCTTTCCCGTAAAATTGAGAAGCCGATAAACAAAGTATTGATTGATTCTTATTTTAATAATAAAGAACTCTCAACAGAAGAACTCGATTTTGCGCGTAAGGGTGTCGACTTCAACGGCTTCAAGGTTTCTAAAGATGAAAGCATTAAAGAAGAAGGCTTCGGAAGCCTAATACTTTCTTACGTTTTTGCCTTCTTGCTCTACATAAGCTTATTAATGTCCGGACAAATGATGCTTCAGTCTGTAATTGAAGAGAAGGCAAGCCGCATTGTGGAGGTTATTCTTTCTTCCGTTAGTCCAAGAGAAATGATGACCGGAAAGATTGTCGGTTCGGCAATTACAGCTCTTATGCAAATGGGAATTTGGCTTGCCGCAATAATTACTGTTGCATCTTCCGCGATTGTGGCTCTTCCGCCGGAAGTAGTAGTAAGCATTAAAGCTGTGCAAGTTATTTTCTTGCTTATAAACTTTGCGGTTGGATTGGTTCTGTTTCTAAGCTTGTTCGGAATGGTTGGTTCAATTTTCGATAATCCGCAAGACGCTCAATCCGGCTTATGGCCTGTAATGATGCTTATTATGATTCCGTTTTTTGTTGCTATGTCCATGATGCAGAATCCTAACAGTCCTATTGGAAACATAACCGCGCTTCTTCCATTTACATCCATTATGGTTATGCCGGTTAAGATGACAATAGTTGAAGTTCCTATCTGGCAGCTGGCATTAAGTATAGTTGTTAATATTATTGCAATCTTCTTTGTCTTTCCGGTTGCGGGAAAAATTTACCGCGTTGGAATTTTACGAACCGGTAAAAAGCCAAAGTGGAGCGAAGTTGTAAAGTGGCTTAAATACAAGTACTAGGCTTAAAACAATAGAACGCGGATGACGCAGATTAAACAGATTTACGCTGATTTGATCCGTGCAAATCCGAAAAATCCGTGTAATCTGCGTTCTATTAAATTGTATATTGCAATATGAAAGAAGAAGAAATTTATCCTTCGTTAGTTGAAAAACTTCATAATGATTTTTCTTTGGAAAAAGAATCTTTACCCGCAATTGATAACCTTGACCTCATTAGAAACCACTTGATTGTAAAAGTAAAAGAATTAATGTCCAGCAATTACGACCGGTTTCTTAACAGCATGTACAGAATTGACGTAAGCGAAAAAAAAGTAAGGGAAATATTGCACAGTAAAGACAGAAGTATAATCCCCGAACAACTTGCCGACCTAATAATTGAACGCCAGCTTATGCGTGTTAGAACTCAGCTTATGTATAAAGAGGGAAAGCTGAAGTAGCTAGTAATCCCACAAGTTTGTTTGCTCTCTAATTAAATCCAGCTGTTTTAATATCTGCAGGATTGTATTCCTTTTAGAATCACTCTTTGATTTTAATATCGTCAGAGTAAAGTATTTGGTTTCTGAAGGAGCTACCGTAAAACTCTCGATGCTAAGAAGATTTCTAACATCAACTTTTGTGTCCAGCCAGCCGGTACTGTCAATCGGATTTCCGGTAAAAGCATATTTTGTAATTTTATTTGTAATTGGATTAATCATTGGACTTCCAAAATTATCCAAACCATTAAGAGCCCAAATTACCTGCTGAGAGTTGGTAAAACCAATTTCTCCAAAGTTTGGGTTAATGTAATTATTCTTTCTAACAATTCTATGCGCAAGTATTTTCGGCCTGCCGCTTTCCATAACCGGAGCTTTAAGAAAAGCAAAACCGATTGCGTTAGCGGAATCATAAGTATATGAAATGCCGCGAGCCGAATCATAGGCGACCGAATTAGGTGACCATAAATCCGTATCACTATAGAACCCGGAATTAAAAGTAAGAGTAGTGTTTGTGTTGTTCTTAATTCCATAACGGATAAATATTACATCTTTAATATCCGACCGTTTATAAGACCAAACCAATTGGTTTACAGATACATTTTTAAGCGGAGTTGAGAAAATAGGGAGCGACAATAATGATGTGTTCTCGGTTTGCACACCAAAGATTGTTTCATCTCCAAATAATTTTATAGTCCCATCGTTGTTCATTGGTATGCCGAGAGATTTAAGATAATCATCTGCGGGTAAGTTGTTCTTTGTGATTTTGTAAAGACCGGAAACAGAACCATTTAACATGGATTTATAATTAGTAAGCGGATAGCTTCCGCACCAAATAATATTTGAAGCCGGCGCTCCGTCTTGAACTGTAGCAAGCCAAAGACCGGAAGTAAATATATATTGTCCGTAAATCTCGCCTGTTTCAGCAACTCTGTAGCCGTCAGTGTTGGATGATATTAAAGCAATCTCTGTGGCTCTTAATGTGTTGTAGGAGGTAGGTTCTAGTATTTCATTGTTCTCCTTCTCGGTGCATGAAGATATTAGAAACAGCAAGAACAAAAAAACACAGGCAGTCAAATTTTTATAATTCATTTATCACCCAAAATTATTTTTTGCTTACATAGATGCCGCTTCTCGATGTTAAGGCCAGCAGCTCTCCGTTTATACCCTCGGTAAATTTTTCAACAGAAATATTTCTCAACCCAACATACTCCCAGGTATTGCCGTAGTCGGTTGAGCGAAATATTCCATCAGAAGTTCCTACTAAAAGAACGTTATACTTATTTATGTATAAACTATAGCCGCCGATATTTGGAAAATTTTCCAATAGGGTCCAAGAAGAGCCTCTATCTTTGGAAACAAATAACTGAGTTGAATTAAGAGCGTATAACCAATCTTTGGAATTAAACTGAACATTAGAAACAGGTGTGCTAGAGAGACCGATACACGTAAAATTATTTTTACCCGCCAGCGAATAGTAGACGCCTTTACTTGTAGCTAAAAACACATTTGCGTACTTGTCGAATGTAATATTATAGATCGTGCCATTGTTTCTATACAATTCCGTTTCTATGCTTTTCCACGAAAGGCCATAATCGTTAGATACAAAAAGATATTTTTCGCTTTGAAGATAAATAGCCCCGGATGGGCTCAGTTTGAATTTGCATGAGTAAAGCTTTTGGTCGATAATATTTTTTGTGCTTTTACCAATGTTATTAAGAACTATTTCTAACTTTGACTCCTGATTTAAAGAACAATAAAGAAGCGAGTTTTTAAACGAGAGAACAGACCAAAAAGTTGGCCAATTTCCCCAATCGAACTGCTCTGTATTAAATGAAATTAAGGAATCAATTGCTCCGTTAGCACGATTGTATTTATAAATGCCTCCCCATGTTGTTGCTGTATAAATATTCCCGTAACTGTCGCAATACATGTCATTAAAATTAGAGTAGTGACGATCCTTTACTAAAGGAAGGGTAAACAGCCGTGACCACGTATTGCCGTCCGATTCCGCTTTGGAAATGTTATAAGTTCGCCTGTTCCAGTACGGTTCGCTAATGCCGGAGTCTGAACAGCTATAGATTAAAGTAATAGATATTAGACAAAGTAAATATTTCAGACAATTCCTTAGGAAAATATTCATAGCTGTTAAATCCTAAATAAGTTTTAGTGCTATTTCATCAAAATTAATTTCTTAGTCTCGTGGTAACTACCGGCTTGTAACTTATAAAAGTAAACCCCGCTTGGTAGAGACGTTGCGCGCAACGTCTCTACGTTAAATATTGCTTTGTAATTTCCAGCTTGCTTGTATTCATCCACTAACGTTGCAACTTCTCTTCCGAGTACATCAAAAACTTTTAGTGTAACGTGTTCAGCCTGCGGAATTGTGTATTCAATACTTGTGCTTGGGTTAAATGGATTGGGATAATTCTGTCTCAATGAATATTGCGCTGGAATTTCAGTTGGTTCATTTTCCGTAGTTGCATTCTTAAACATCTCATTTTCGTAAAAGTCTTTTACATACTTTGCTAAGTATTTTAAATAAGAGACAAGACCAAGTCTACTTGTGCCGGAAGTTACTATTTGTGCAAATATTACTTCTTGCGTATCTCCCGGCGCCATATTGAATGGACCCGAGTTAATTTGAAAGCGCCTATCGCCTGCTGGTTCTAATATACCGTCAGTGAATCCAGTTTTATTTACTGGATCACCACTTAAAGGATAATTTGTATACTGTTTTTTTATTGGGTCGTATAACATATTACCGGAATAAATACTCTGACCTAATAATAAATGGCGATAATTGATTGATCGCTCAAAAATCGATGGCTCCCAGTCTTCTTGATTATTTGGGAAAGAATGAAACGAACTCATTCCGATATTTTCTTTACCATATTTCTTTTTACCATTTATTAACGCAAAACTTTCATTTGTAGAATTAACAACCGGACTTTGTAATAATAATAAACCATACGAATTCACATTATTTCCAAATACCGAATCATAGCTTTTACCATTGTAACAGAAGGCCAGATTTAATGTTGTATCACAACCAATAAAATCGTCGAACACGTCTCCAATATCTGGATCTGAAAATATACCCAAATACATATCTTTAATTGTTAATGACGGATCCTTGTTAATCAACCTATAGCGTTTGAATATAGTGCCTTTTAGAAGATCATCTTTGGAATAAGCCCAAACTGTTATTTGCAATTCAACATTAGTTGGTTTAGAATAAAATTCATTAAGCGTCTGATTCTTTGAAGAACTATCTAAATCATTACACACGAACCAAAGCGTTTGATCAGCGTTATTAAGTCCCGGTTTATCCATTTCACTATAGAATCCGTTATTATCAATATCAACAAAAGGAGCACCTAATCGTCCAGGCCATTTTTTATAATCAGATTCATATTGATTTCTTATCTCAGCCTCAGTTTTCACTTCATCATTAATTTCACCACCTAGAACTGCTGTTAAATAATCCGGTCTAATCTTAAAAATATGTCCATCGCTTATTCCACTTCCGGCACTCAAGCTTGTTTTGTAATATGTTCCTCCAACTCGAAGCTCATTATTGATGTAACCACCCCAATAAACACCGGAAGCATAAACAGAATATCTTTTTGTTCCTTTCCAATATTCAAAACCAGATCCATTCTCTGGAGCAATGTCCATTCGCCCATCGTTCCAAACGAATGTTGAGACATTATTAATGTTTACTTTGGCGTATTGCTGGGCGGTTGCAAATGTTTGTGCAATTACAAAGAAAAGAATAAAACAAAATCTTGCTGTGGGTCTCATATTTTCCCCGGACTTATGTTGCATCTAATTTTGCTGAACCTAAATAAAATTCTTTAGGCAGATAGTCAAGTCCTTTTAAAAAGCACTAAATTGGTCCCAAATACTGGACTCCAGCTCCTCATTTGCACTCTGAATATGATTTCTCATGCTCTGAATATGACTTCCCATACTCTGCATATCATTTCCCACGCTCTGAATATCATTTCTCACGCTCTGTGCATCATTTCCCATACTCTGCGCATCATTTCCCACGCTCTGTATATCATTTTCCGCGCTATGAATATCATTTCTCATGCTCTGAATATCATTTCTCATACTCTGAATACCATTTCTCGTGTTCTGAATATGATTTCTCATACTCTGAATACCATTTCCGGCCAAACAAGAACCCCGAAAAGGAGAATTACCGGTTTTGAAGAGGCCCCGCCACTGACTATTTTTACTCACTAAAAATTTAGAGTTGGTGTAATGAGCAAGTCTTTCTTAAAGAAGTATCCTATCTTAGATTATTTTGCGATAGCGGTTGGTTCCGCAATAATGGCAATTGGCATTGGTGTTTTTTTGGTTGACGCTAAAGTTGTTCCGGGCGGTGTTAGCGGTCTTGCCATGGCAATGCACTATTTAAGCGGCAACAAAATTTCGGTTGGTCTTTTAATGTGGACTCTAAACATTCCTCTTTTTCTTTGGGGAATGAAAGAGCTGGGCAAAGAATTCGGTGTAAGAACATTTGTCGGCTTTTCCCTTAATTCATTTTTCATAGATCTTTTCCGGGGCGATATTCCCGGCTTTAGATATTTGCAGCTTCAAAACACGGCTACGGTTCAAGATTTGTTGAAGCACGATTTTCTGTTCCTGGTTTTGATAGGCTCTGTACTTCTCGGCGTTGGACTCGGAATCATTTTCAAGTTTAAGGGCACAACCGCCGGTTCCGATATTGTTGCTTCGATTATGCATAAACGTTACGGCATTAAACCGGGGCAGTCAATTATGATTATAGATTTTTTTGTAATTGCTCTGGCCGGATTTATTATTGAGTTAAAGGGATTGTCTCCGGATAAGCCGGCGCTTTCGCTTACTTTCTACGCAATCTTTTTACTCTTCATCTCCTCACGTTTAATTGATATAATAATAGATGGGTTTGATTACGCGCGTGCCGCTTATGTTATTTCCGATAAGTATGAAGAAATTTCTCAAGCTATTATGAACGAACTCGGCAGAGGAATTACCGCTATTGATACACGCGGAGTTTATAAAAACATTGAGCGTGAAATGCTTTTAACAGTTGTACCGCTGCGCGAGGTTTCCCGACTTGTTGATATTGTAAAAGAAGTTGATCCCCACGCGTTTGTAATTGTTTATAACGTTCACGAAGTTCTGGGCGAGGGTTTTAGAAGAAGGATTTAATTCTTTGCGTCCTTTGCGGATTCTTAGCGCTCTTTGCGTTTTATCTTTTAGAAATATAAATGAGCAATAATATGAATACTGTTCTCGATCCGAACAAAATAAGAGAGCTTGCCAATGGCTTTCAAGTAAGCAGAATAATACTCACTGCCGTCGAGTTAAATATTTTCACCATTCTCGATAAGCATCTGCTTACTTCATCGGAAATAGCAAAGCAAATTAACAGCGATGAGCGCGCTGCCGACCGCTTATTAAATGCTCTTGTATCTCTCGGCTTCTTAAACAAGGCTCACGAAAAATTCTACAACAGCGATGCCGCTTCCTTGTATCTCGTAAAAGGTAAACCCGAATTTATGGGAGGACTTTTCCACTCAAACGAACTTTGGAAATCTTGGGGAACCTTAACAAATGCAGTTAAAGAGGGAACTTCTGTTTACAAAGGAGATGGATCTAATAAAGATTGGACGGAATCTTTTATTGCGGCGATGCATTACAGAGCGGCAAAAGAAGCTAAAATTCTTGCTATGATGCTGAATCTATCTTCCGCTAAGAAAATGCTTGATGTGGGCGGGGGTTCCGGCGCTTACGCTATGGGAATGATTGAAACAAATCCGGAATTGAGCGCC
>JBHEKZ010000090.1:0-3334 GCA_041859025.1 Melioribacteraceae bacterium
AAGGTTTTGATGTATTAAAGAAAGCAGAACCGGCGCAGCTCGTTAATTTCTTAAATAAAGAACACCCACAAACCATGGCTCTGATTCTTTCTCAACTGACTCCGGATCAAACAGCCAATGCTTTAAAAGAAATTCCGGAAGAGCTACGTGTTGATGTTGCTTTCAGAATAGCCACGCTTGGAAAAATTGCACCTCAAACATTAAAGCAAATTGAACATGTAGTGGATGAAATTGCCGGCGCGTCTATGAGCCAATCTGTCGGCAAACTTGGCGGAGCAAAATGTTTGGCAGCGATACTCAACAGAGCAAATGTTGGAATGGCAAAAGAAATTCTTACTAAGCTTGAAGATATGGATGCGGAAACTTCTTACGAAGTTAAACGCCTCATGTTCATCTTCGACGAAATTGTTAATATTAATGATAAAGACATACAGAAAATTCTTCGTGAGGTTGATAGAAAAGATCTTGCGCTCTCATTGAAGACCGCTGAAGACAAATTGCGCGATAAAATATTCAAGAATATGTCTGAACGCGCAGCTGATCTTCTCAAAGAGGAATTACAATATATGGGCATGGTTAAACTGAAAGAAGTTGAAGGTGCCCAGGCAAGAATTATTGATGTAATTAAAGCGCTAGAAGAGCAAGGCGAAATCTCCTTGAACTTGCGTGGCGGTCCGGAAGAGGTTTATGTCTGATGTAATTAAATTCAGCGGACGTTCAAGCAAACCAACTTTGAAAGTTGCCGGAATTGGAAACTCTATCTTTAAGGAAGAAAGCGAACCGGATTTGCTCAAGAAACAGCTGGATGATTACTACCGAATGGGTTTCCGCGAGGGGCAAGAGAAAACAAGAAGGGACCTCGAACAAGACTATTCCAACAAGCTGATCCGCAAATACGAAGAAGTGTACAACATACTTCAGCAGTATGATGAAAATCTTTTGGAAATGGAAAAAGCTTTTGAAAGCCTTGTGATTGAAACCGCTTATGAAATAGCGAAAAAGATTGTTTATAGAGAAATTGACGATAGAACAATAATAAATGAAAATGTGAAGGTTGCTGTAAATAAAATTATTGGGGCAAATGAAGTTAGACTAAAACTAAACCCGCAAGACATAGAAGAATTAAATACCGACAGCAAGAATTTGCTCAACACAAGCTCATTCAACAAAATTAAGATTGAAGGAGACGACCGAATAGAAAAAGGGGGCTGCTTAATTGAAACAGAAATTGGAAATGTTGATGCAAGGGTTTCGACTCAGCTTACAGAGCTGAAAAGAAAACTTGAAGAGAGTCTAAAGTAAAATGTATATCCATGATCAACTTTTAGATAAGTACAAAGGAATCCTAGACAAGTCTGAAGCCATTCGTGTTAATGGAAAAGTTATAGATGTAATCGGGTTGGTTATTGTTTCAGTAGGTCCTAACGCAGTTTTAGGAGAAATATGTACGATAGTTGATCAAAACGGAAACGAAATTTGTAAAGCTGAAGTAGTTGGATTCAAAAACGGAAAAGTTTTATCCATTGCAATTGGAGAGATTCATAATATTTCTCCGGCATGCGAGATTAAAGCTTCGGGTAAAGGTTTTACAGTTGGTGTTGGCAAAGAATTACTTGGACGTGTAATTGATGGTTTAGGAAATCCGATTGATGGAAAAGGTGAAATAGCTTACCATTCATTTAGGGACGCGCACCGCGAACCGCCAAATCCTCTAGAAAGAAAAAGAATTGCTTCTCCAATTCAAACTGGAATTAGAGCCATAGATGGATTGCTTTCGATAGGTAAAGGGCAGAGAGTTGGAATTTTTGCCGGTAGCGGCGTTGGTAAAAGCGTTACTCTTGGTATGATAGCAAGAAACACAAGCGCCGATGTAAATGTTATTGCGTTAATTGGTGAACGAGGAAGAGAAGTCCGGGAATTTATTGAACGTGATTTAGGAGAAGAAGGATTAGCCAGATCTGTAGTAGTGTGTGCAACGAGCGATAAATCTCCTTTGATAAGAATGAAAGGCGCTTACGTCGCAACTACAATCGCAGAATATTTTCGAGAGCTTGGCCTAGACGTAATGCTTATGATGGATTCCGTTACTCGTTTTGCTATGGCACAAAGAGAAGTTGGATTAACGGTTGGTGAGCCCCCAACAACAAAAGGTTACACGCCTTCTGTATTTGCGCTTCTTCCAAAATTATTAGAGCGCGCAGGAACAACAGATAAAGGTTCAATAACCGGCTTGTACACTGTTCTTGTTGATGGCGATGATATGACCGAGCCAATTGCAGACGCAGTCCGCTCAATTCTGGATGGTCATATTGTACTTTCGCGCAAGCTTGCAAACAAAGGTCAATATCCGGCAATAGATACTTTGCAAAGTGTAAGCAGAGTAATGTCTGATATTATCGACCGCGACCATTATCAGAGAGCTATGAAGTTTAACGAAATACTTGCTACCTACCGTGAAGCAGAAGATTTAATAAACATAGGCGCTTATTCTAAGGGAAGCAATCCTCACATCGATCATGCATTATCAAAAATCAATCAATTACGTAGTTATTTGAAGCAAGATGTATTTGAACAAGCCAAATATGATCAGTCGGTTGAAAGACTAAACCAAATTATAGAAGCTCCGATAGTATAGAGAGGAAATGGCAAAGTACGTTTTCAAGTTTCAATCGATTATGAAAGTGAAGGAAATGCTTGAAAAAAAAGTTCAAGAGGAAATTTCCCGCATTAATAAAGAGATTGACGATTTGATGTTTGAAATGAAACACATTGGTAACGAGTTGAAGAGAATCTCAATTCAGTCTTTGGAGCAATCCTCCACTGTTGCAGATTTTAAGAGTATGAAGATGTATGAATCGCATTTGCGGCACCAAATTGAATCGATTGAGAAAAAAATAAATATGCTTAACCGTAAAAAAGATGAAAAACAGCTTGAGCTTATTGAAAAGAAAAGAGAAATAAAATCGCTTGAAATAATTAAAGAAAACGATTTACAGAATTTTCTAATTGAAGAACGGAAAAACGAATTGAAAGCACTTAACGAAGTAGCTCTAAGGAATTTTAACGGGGAACAGTCGTGAAAAACACTATAGTTTACAGCGTAATATTCTTGTTTGCGTTTGGACTTGTAACGGGAGCTCTATTTTATTTCAACGGACAATTTAACAGCATGTTTGAGTTTGATTTTAGTCCGCCAAAGCCGGCACAAACAAAATTAAAGTCTGGTGTGGCTCTTGCCGATTCTCTTAAAAGTGATTCTACTAAAGTTATGTCGGATTCTTCAGCAGTCCATTCAGATTCAACTGCAAATCACTCGTTGCCAGATAATGCTGTT
>JBHEKZ010000280.1:0-4548 GCA_041859025.1 Melioribacteraceae bacterium
GGTCTGAACCGTTCTGTTACTATTAATAAAAGCTACATTTCCAACGAAAATCTGAACAACGGTTCTAAATACTACTTTGCTGTAAGAGCTTATGCAACTACAGACAGTACATTTATTGAACAAAAGTCTATTACAACTACACTTGATGTGTTGACTGCAATTCCGCAATCACCAAATCCTGGTGTTGTATTAACAAGTAAAGCTGGCGATAAAATCAATGCAACTCATAGCAAAGGTTCTAGCGACGGTTTAGCTTTTGCAATTGTAATTGATCCTTCAAAAGTTACAGGCAAAACATATAAAGTATCTTTCAAAACTGATTCTCATGGCGATACTTACTGGCAATTAAGTGATGGAACTAAAGTTGTTCTTGATAATCAGTATAATCAAGAAGACAATGGCGACTATTACATTGTTGACGGTTTAATGGTTAAAGTAACTGGTCCAACACAACTTGGTGTTAAACAAGGTGATTCATATGTATCAGCCGACAAGAAAACTTGGGGCTGGGATATCGGCGGAACACGCAGATGGTCATGGGCTGGTGGCGATGCTAACGGTACATTCGGACTTGAATCATTTGGTAACACAGAACCACTAGGCGGACATGGTACCTTAGGATGGGCTAGCCCACGTGCTCTGTTTGTTGACGGTGTTATGATTGTAGGACCAACTGAATTAAAGAATGTTGAATTAAGATTAGCTAAAGTTAATTTCACTGGTGATTTTGCACCACCAATCGATAAAGCAGATGTTAACGTTTCTTATGGCTACCGTTATATGAGAAATGCAAACGTAGCTGCAGCTAAGCCAGAGTTTGCTCCTTTCATAGTTAGCAAGCTTGGTTCTTACTCATTCCAAATATTCGAACAAAACGTTCCACTTTCTGCTTGGAATATTGATGACCCGGCAGCTCCAAAACGTCTTGCGGTTGGTTTCCTTGAAAACAACGTAGCAGCAGGTTTGGTTGATGGTGTTTACTGGCCAGGTAACAATAATAATATTGCAGACAACGGTTTAGGTACAAGAGAATGGTTATTCATTTATGATGAGCCTTACACAACTACTCCTAATGATGTAAATACCGGTCAATTGATTCTTGCTGGTAACAAAACACTTAATGCAAGAATAATGTATACCGGTATGTGGAATAGACGCGGTGCTGCCCCTTATTCAGTTAATGCAACCGGCGAAGATAAATTCTATATCTATCCAAACAAGCCAAACAGCACAGCAGATGAATTTACATTCACAGCTCCAACTGCAGCATTCAGTGCTGATCAAGCAAAAGCTGACGTTGAAAAGGTAAATGTATTCCCTAACCCATATTATGGTGTTAACTCTCAAGAAATTAACAAATATCAAAGGTTTGTTACTTTCAACCATTTGCCAAAAGTTGCTACAATTAGAATATTTAACCTTGCTGGTCAATTAGTTAGAACTATTGAGAAAGATGCTGATACTCAATACCAAAGATGGGATCTTAAGAACTTCGATAACTTGCCTGTAGCAAGCGGTATGTATGTTGCGCAAGTAGATATGCCGGCTGAAGGCGTTAAGAAAGTTCTTAAATTGATCGTTATTCAAGAAACGCAAGTATTAGATAAATTCTAATAAAATTTTAAGGAGAAATTATTATGAAGAAATTTAAATTAGGATTACTTGTAATACTTGCCGTAATGCAGATTACAGGTACCCTATTTGCAGGCGGTGGTAAAAGAAATGGTACTGCTGGCGCAACGGAATTATTGATTCCGGTTGGTGCTAGAGGTATCTCTATGGCCGGCTCCTCAATCCTTGGAACAAAAGGAATTGAATCTATTTATTGGAATCCGGCTAACTTACCAGGCAGTCCAAATGGAACAAATGTGATCTTTTCTCACATGAATTACTTTGCTGATATTAATGTTGAATATGGTGCTGTATCAACAAACATCGAAGGAGTTGGTTCACTCGCATTGAGTGTTAAATCATTGTCTCTCGGTGAAATTAATATCACAACAAACGATTTCCCTGATGGTACAGGTTCAATCATTAAACCATCTATCACTGTATTAGGATTAACATATGCTACAATGTTGAGCGATAGAGTTTCTATCGGTTTAACTGGTAACTTTATCAGTGAAAGAATGGATAGAGTTTCTGCTAATGGTCTTGCACTTAATGTTGGTATCACATACAACAATTTGGCAAATATCAATGGCTTAAGCTTTGCAGTAGTTGTTAAGAACTTAGGTTTCCCGATGAAATATGAAGGAACCGGTCTTAATGTTCAAATTAATGGTGCTAACTCTGAAATCACAAGCGGTACAGATTTGTTAAGCAGAAAAGATCCAATTTCTGTTTACAAAGTTGACGCTGCTGAATTCGAACTTCCTTCTGCTATCGAACTTGGTTTCGGTTATCAGCATAAGTTCGGTTCAATGATGGCTGTTCAAGCAAATGCACTTTATAAGAACGACAACTTCTACACAGACGAATTGAAGTTAGGCGCAGAATTAGAATTCAACAATCTTTTATACCTCAGAGCTGGTTACATTGTAGTTGCTGAAGATGAAGGAAAGTATGAAAACGTATATAATGGATTACATGCCGGCTTCGGTATTAAGTATGACATTGGTGGTGCAGTAATCAATTTGGATTACGCTTACCGCGCAATGAAGTATTGGGATGCTAACAACATAGTTACCATTTCTCTCGGTTTCTAATTAGTTAGTAGTACCGTTATTTTAGCCCCGATTCTAAATGGAATCGGGGCTTTTTTTTTGCTTAAGTATTTGTAACTTTACAAAAAAAATAACGGTGAGTAGTTCTAAACCTCATCTGTTTTCCGATTATAATTCAAATGGAGATAAAATGATGAAGAAGTTACTTTTTTTAGTAGTGCTACTTCTTGCTCAACTAACATATTCGCAAACAAAGCTCAACTTCGAGTTTGATTATGCCCGTTTCAACTACGATTCTACTTCCGTTTATATGGAATTTTATTATGAATTATCTCCGGCAAACATGCAGAAAATTACAACTGCTAATGGTGCATCGGTTGAAGCTATTGTTCATTTGGAAATAATGAACTTAGATTCTAAAGAGTTTTTTGTAAATAAGAATTACAAAATCGTAAATGCAGTCACGGATTCAAATCAGAAAAGTTTATCGGGTGTGATGGGTTATGTAATTCCGAGGGGAAATTATTCTTTGACTGTAAAAGCATATGATACTCAAAATCCAAAATTGGAGAAATTAATATCAGAGAACTTCATTATAAAGCCCTTTAAGGCAGAGAAGTTTTCTATGAGTGATATTCAACTTGCATCCAGAATTAAAAAAGATTCGAAGGATACAAAATCTATATTTTATAAAAACACGTTGGAAGTATTTCCTAATCCCTCTATGCTTTTTACAGAACAATCGCCTGTAATGTTTTTCTATGCGGAACTTTACAATTTGAAGCTTGAAGACCCAACAGTAAACTTTATTTTGAAAAGAGATTTGGTTAATAGCGCCGGCGTGATGGTACAAAGAAGTGAAAAGCAAATTAAGCAAGCTGCAAATGCTGTTGTAGAAGTCGGTTTATTGAATCTCAGCAAGCTTCCTTCAGATTCATATAATTTGGCACTCAGCCTGATCGATCCTAAAACGAATCAAGCATTTATTTCTTCAAAAAGATTTTTCTTATATAATCCTAATGTGGTTGACTCAAGTAAAAATGCTGTATCAAGGGGTTCTGTAATCAATAGTGAATTTGGACTTTATTCAGTTGAGGATTGCGATTTGATGTTTAAGCAGACAAAATACATTGCTACACAAACAGAAATAGAAAGATATGCAAAGCTCGATTCGCTAAAAGATAAGAGAGAATATTTGTTTAATTTTTGGAATAATAGGAATCAAGATCCTGCTTCATCTAGAAATGAATTCAAAGAACAGTACATGAAGCGCGTAGAATATGCCAACCAGCATTATAAATCAATGGGTAGAGATGGATATCTTTCAGACAGAGGAAGAGTGCTTCTTATTTATGGCGAACCAGATCAAAAAGACTTGTTCCCTAATGAACCAAGTCTCAAACCATACGAAGTTTGGTTCTACCACGAAATTGAAGGTGGAGTGTCTTTTGTTTTTGGCGACTTAACCGGTTTTGGCAAGTATGAACTACTCAACTCTACTAAACGAGGTGAATACTCCGACGAAGATTGGCAGAGTAGATTGAAAACAGAATAGTTCAGTGAAAATAAAGCAGAAAATACTTTACGTTTTTTTCAAATTATTATCCGGGTTGTTTAGAATTCTTGGACTTAATGGAATTAGATTTCTTGCAAAACAGCTCGGAACTTTTTTTTATTATTTCATTCCGATTAGAAAGAAAGTTGTTTTAGAAAATCTTGCCATAGCCTTTCCGGAAAAATCGCTTGAGGAAAGAAAAAGAATAACGCTCGGCACTTACAGAAATGTCCTCACAACATTCCTTGAATTACTTCATTTTCCAAACATTTCTAAAAGTGAAATGAAGGAAATGTTATTAACCCCTAACCTCGAAGTAGTTAATGA
>JBHEKZ010000346.1:0-5831 GCA_041859025.1 Melioribacteraceae bacterium
GAAACAAGATTTAGATAGAAAACATGCAGAGCTTGACTCTCTAATTGCTGAACAAAATGTCCGGTTGGAAAAGACTGCCGGTTTAACATCCGATGAAGCTAAGAAGATGTTGATGGAGAATATGATCAACAAGGCTAAAACTGATGCAGCACATTCAATTAAAGAAATCCGAGATCAAGCAAAAATTGACGCTAAGAAAGAATCTCAGAAAATTGTAGTACAGGCGATTCAAAGAACAGCTGTGGATCATTCTGTTGAATCAACAGTTTCAGTTGTTCAGATTCAAAATGATGAAATGAAGGGAAGAATCATCGGTCGTGAAGGAAGAAACATTCGCGCCTTTGAAGCTGCAACCGGTGTTGATGTTATTGTTGATGATACTCCGGAGGCAGTTATTCTTTCTGCGTTCGATCAATTCCGTCGTGAAGTTGCCAGAATTTCCTTAGAAAGATTAATTGCAGATGGTAGAATTCATCCGGCTCGCATAGAAGAAGTTGTTGCAAAAGTTCAGTCTGAACTTGATGAGGAAGTTCAGAAAGAGGGCGAGAATACTATTATTCAGCTAGGTTTGCATAATGTTCATATTGAGCTCGTAAAGCATATAGGCAGAATGAAATACAGATCCAGTTATGGTCAGAATTTACTCCAGCATAGTATCGAAGTTGCATATTTAACCGGCATTATGGCGGCTGAGTTGGGTTTCGATACAAACATTGCTCGCCGTGCCGGATTGATGCATGACATTGGCAAGACGATAGATAAAAACGTGGAAGGACCACACGCTTTACTAGGTTACGATTTAACGAAACGTTATAATGAACATCCGATAGTTGTAAATGCAGTTGGATCTCACCACGAAGATATTGAAATGGAACATCCAATCTCTGCTTTAGTACAGGCAGCAGATGCGATTAGCGGTGCCAGACCCGGAGCCCGCCGCGAGCCACTTGAAAGTTATGTTAAGAGATTAGAGAATTTAGAAACTCTTGCCAAATCATTTGAAGGCGTTGCTAAAACTTACGCTATACAAGCGGGAAGAGAAGTACGTGTAGTTGTAGAACCGGATAGAGTAGATGATGTTTTTGCAGATCGTCTGGCAAATGATATTGCTGCCAAGATTCAAGAAGAAATGGAATACCCGGGACAGATTAAAGTTACTGTAATTAGAGAGTTAAGAAAAATAGCTTACGCAAAATAAAAGATGAAACCCCGATTAACTTCGGGGTTTCTTTTATCTCTATGAAAAAAATAAAAATTGCTATAACTGGCGGAATAGGTTCGGGTAAATCTTTAGTTTCCGATTATCTTGAAAAGAAAGGATTTCCAGTTTTACGTGCGGATTTAATAGCCAAAGAGCTTATGGCGCATGATCCTGAAGTTAAAGGGTTTTTAATATCAGAGTTCGGACCAGAGTCTTTTGTAGATGATAAACTCAATACTAAGTTTCTTGCTGAAAAAGTTTTTTCTAACGAAGAAGACGTTTTAAAAATTAACGCAATTGTGCATCCTCCTACGATGGATAAAATCGATCTCCTGGCAAATGATATATTCAAATCTCACAATGTTGTCTTTATTGAATCGGCACTGGTTTTTGAAGCTAGCCTTGAAGACTTCTTTGACTATATAATGCTTGTTTATGCAGAAGAGAAAACCAGAATTGAGAGAGTACTAAGGAGAGAAAAAGTTACCGAAGATCAAATTCGTGCCCGGATGCAATTTCAAATACCTGATGCAGAAAAGAAAGAGGATGCCGATTTTGTTATTGACAACTCAACTACGATAGAAGAATTGTACAATAGAATTGAATTTATTTTAATTCTGATGAAGCAATTAACTGCTTAATTAACCTAATATTTGCTTTAAAGACTTGCCTCTCCTAATTTTCAATCACTAAAAATTCTATTATAGGTGCTATTGTGAATTTCGTTAATCAATTAATTGTGAAGTTTGTAAAAATTCTGCCAAAACCGGTCGTTTTTGTTTTCGCAAAACGCTACATAGCCGGGGTTAAGTTGCAGGATGCAGTAAATGCAGTAAAAGAATTAAATGCTAAAGGTATTCTAGCTACTATGGATGTTTTAGGGGAGGCAGTTTCTACAAAAAAAGAAAGTGAAGAGGCAAAAAAAGAATGTCTTGAGGTACTGGATACTATTCAAAAGAATAAGTTGAATGCAAACCTATCTTTGAAACCAACCCAGTTAGGGCTAGCTATTGATGAGCAGTTCTGCTACGAACAAGTTGTAGAGATTTTAGAACGTGCAAAGAGCTATAATAACTTTGTACGAATCGATATGGAAGATTCACCTTTTACAGATGTGACGATTAAGCTTTTTAATCGTGTTAGGGAAAAATATGATAACGTTGGAATTGTTGTTCAAGCATATTTAAAACGTACCCTTAATGATGTTAAACTGCTGGATAAATCCGGAACAAATTATCGTTTGTGCAAAGGTATTTATGTAGAACCAGCAGAAATTGCTTACAAAGAATATCAGAAAGTAAGGGAAAACTATCTTGACATTCTTAGACAGATGTTAGACGACGGCAACTACGTTGGTATTGCTACTCACGATGATTATTTAGTAGAGAGCGCATACAAGATTCTAAAAGAGAAAAATATTGGTAAAGATAAATATGAATTTCAGATGCTCTTTGGTGTAAAGGAAAGTTTGCGCGATAAAATAAACGCAAATGGCCATAAGCTTCGAATTTATGTACCGTTTGGAGAACATTGGTACAAGTACTCTATTCGTAGATTACAAGAAAATCCAAATATGGCTTGGTACATCTTTAAAAGTTTATTCTCTTTCAAATAATGATTGTTCTTGGAATAGAGAGCTCTTGTGACGAAACTTCTGTCTCGGTAATTAAAGATGGGAAAATCCTATCGAATCTGATTTCCTCACAAGATATTCATAAGATTTATGGTGGAGTTGTGCCCGAACTTTCAAGTCGGGCACACTTGCAAATGGTAATGCCTCTCGTTAAGCAAGCCTTATTAGATTCCCAAATTGAAAAAAATGAGTTGGATTTAGTTGCTGCAACAGCGGGACCCGGATTGATTGGTGCGCTTCTAGTCGGTCTAACATTTGCAAAAGGATTTGCTTATTCACTTAATAAACCTTTCGTCCCAGTTAACCATATAGAAGGACATGTGTTTTCCGGATTCTTAATGGAAGAAAAACCGGTTTTTCCATATCTATGTCTGGTTGTTTCGGGAGGACATACTTTATTACTTCTAGTGAAGAGTGATACAGAAATTGAAAAGCTGGGAAGTACTATAGACGATGCCACCGGAGAAGCTTTCGATAAGGTTTCAAAGTTGATCGGACTCGGTTATCCGGGCGGACCGATGATTCAAGTCGCAGCAGAAAATCAGCGAACAGATTTTGTTTCATTTCCAATTTCACAATGCAAAAATGAATTTGATTTTTCGTTTAGCGGAATAAAAACTTCTGTTCTCAGGTTTGTACAGAAGGAATATGGAGATCCAAGTAAAATTCCGGCAGAACATCTGCCTCTGATTGCTGCATCTTTTCAAAAATCCGTTGTAAAAGCATTGATTGAAAAATCTGAACGGGTAATAAAAAAACATCAGGTTAATTCCATATCGTTAGTAGGAGGAGTTGCCGCCAATAAACTTCTTCGTGAAGAAATTACTGGACTGGCAAATCGTTATCATAAAAAGATCGTAATTCCATCGCTGGAATATTGCGGGGATAATGCTGCTATGATAGCTTACCGCGCTTTAAAGATTCACGAAGCCGGATTCAAGTATGATTTTAGCTTTAATGCTTACCCGAGTCTAAGTGACTGCTCATTCATAAAATAATTTTTATATATTTCCGCATAATTAAACCGATTTGAGAATGTCAGAAATTAAAAATAAAATTACTAAGGCACTGCTGTCTCGAAACGAATTTTATGTTGTAGCGGCTTTTTTCGCGTTTGTTCTGATTATTCTAATCATAACATTTTATTCTCCAAACTCTCTCCCTCAAGACAAACCTGCTGAAGTAGAAATAAGAAGCGGTGATTCTGTTTCTCAAATAATAGATAGCTTATATTCAAAGAAGGTTATTCCTAGTAAATTCAATATGAAAATTGCCATACTGATAAAAGGTGCGGAAAAAAAGATCAAAGCTGGTACATATTATATCGATAAGGCAATGAGTTATCTGGAGTTGATTGATGTTCTTACCGGTGAAAAGATTTCAATGCAGAAATTGGTGACAATTCCGGAGGGAATTTCTCAACCCGAGCTTGCATCATTATTGAAAAGAGAATTAGGAATTGATTCAGCTGAGTTTATAGGTTTATCCGGAAGTAAACCTTTTATTCGATCGCTTAAAATCGATGCCGATAATCTGGAAGGTTATCTGCTGCCCGAAACATACTACTTCTTATCATCCAGCGGGGCAAGAGGCGCAATACGTAAACTATCCAGCCAGATGAATAGTATTTGGAATAAAAAGGCTCTCGATCAGTTAAAGAAATTAAAAATGACCAAGCATGAGATTTTGACTTTAGCTTCAATTGTAGATGGTGAATCGAATGAATTTTCAGAATTCAAAACAATCTCGGGTGTATATCACAACAGATTAAGAAAGGGTATGGCGCTGCAAGCTGATCCGACAGTTGAATATTTATTAAGAAATAGGAAAAACAAAAAAATTACACGTAAAGATCTTGAAATTGATTCGAGATACAATACTTATAAATATCCGGGACTTCCTCCTGGCCCAATTAACAATCCCGGAAAGCAAGCTATCCAAGCAGCTTTGTATCCGGAGAAGAATAATTTTCTCTATTTTGTAGCTAATGGAAATGGGACACATACATTCGCGTCAAATTATGAACAACATGCAACTAATGTAGGCAAGTACAGAAAATGGTTAAGAAGTCAGAACTGATATTAGTCTTGATCGCTTTTATAATTCTATCCGGCTGCGCAAATCAAATGGCGCCGGTTGGAGGGGAAGTAGATAAAATTCCACCTGAAGTAATTGAAAGTTATCCCAAAAATCGAACAACGAATTTTCGCGAGTCTTACTTAGAAATTAAGTTCAGCGAATATGTTGACAAACTTTCTGTTCAAAATTCAATTTTTATCTCGCCGGCATTAGAGCATGGAATAAATTACAACTGGTCGGGTAAATCGGTAACACTTGAAATAAAAGACACTCTTCAAGAAAATACAACCTATACGGTTACGGTTGGTACCGAAGTGCTGGATCTAAACAACCGTAATAAAATGGTTCAACCATTTACATTCGCATTTTCTACGGGAACTAAAATTGACACTGCAAAGATTTCCGGAAAAGTCTATACCAACAAAACAGATGGGGTAATGATTTACGCTTATCAGTCTTCAAAAGATGTTGATCCTTCAAAGCAGAAACCAAATTATGTATCGCAAGTTGGAAAGAACGGAAGTTATACGATTGTTGGTTTAAGAGATGGCGATTATAAAATATTTGCTATGCGCGATAATATGCTTGATATGCTTTATCAGAAAAATGATGATGAATTTGGAGTTCAAGCAAATAAAATTGAGCTTACTCAGGAAAATACAAGCCCGGAACATGTTGATTTCTTTCTTGCAAGAGAGGATACGATTGCGCCTAAGTTGAATGCCGCTTTTATGAAAGACCGCAGTCATTTAGTAGTTGAGTTTAGTGAAGCTGTTGATAGCACCAAATTATCAGCCGCTAACTTCACTCTTGTTGATACTACAACAAAGAAAAACATTGCACCAAAATATTTTTACAAACTTGATGCGCGCCCAAATCAGTTCTATTTGGCATTTGATGATACTTCATCATTTAAAG
>JBHEKZ010000076.1:0-3838 GCA_041859025.1 Melioribacteraceae bacterium
GCAAAGAGCTCGACCGACGATTTAATTCAAAATGGAAGAAAAACATACTGGATAATTGAATCGGGAAATAAAGAAAAGTATGGCTCTTTTGAGAAGTTCCGGGAAAAAATTATTGACACAAAAATTTCTTTCGATTCAACAAATCTTCTTCTCACATACTCTTCAAAAGGGAAAGAATTGGCGCTCCAATACTGCGGTGATTTTATGGTTAACGGTTCAAAGGTAAATACAAACTATCCCCGTTATGATTCCCCCTATATAAAAACTAAGTTCAAACCAGATTCGCTTGAATTCAAATTCAATAACAGGCACTTGAATCTGAATTTTTCTAAATCAGAAAGAATATTTAACTAATAGATAGAAACCCTGAATCATGAGGACTAAGTCATAGTATTCAGAGTTTACTAATAGTCATCCATCGAATCTTAGTTAGTGAAAAATCTTAAGTGTTCTATTTCACTAATTCTTGATATTCTTTTCAACTTAAGAGCTATTGTATTGTTATAAATTATTACAATACAATAGAATATAACTGATAATTCTGCTCCCAACTTCTACATCATACTATCCGTTAACTATTTCCTGTTTCTTCTTATCAAAAACGACTTTTCTTCCTCTTAATAAAGATTCAGTTACCATCAAGCTAGCAACCGAATGATTATATCCGGCTTCGACTGGAGCGTTAGGTTCATTTCTGCTTCTGATACACTCCATCCAGTTCTTCATATGAGCAGTTGTCATCGCATCAGTACCTTGATTAGCATCTGTAACGGTTTTTACTGATTTATCAGCAAGACTAAATTCCGGCAAAAAATTTTCTTTTAACCCCATTATTTCAGCATGACCTTTCTCCAAACCACCATTTGGAGTAACCCTGTTAGTATCAAGATTTAATTCTCCACCGTTTGAATAGTATATCTCCTTAGTTCCTCCGGCTGAGTTGGAAAAGCGCGATGTATAATTCACTTGAAATCTCTTTGTTGAATCCTTGTCATTTTCCGGTCCGTATTCCAAAATTGCTGTCAACGTATCTACATTTTTTCTTCCATCGTTCCACATATAGATTCCACCGCTTGCAATAACACTTAACGGATGTTTGAATCCAGTGAACCAATGAACAGTATCAATCTGATGGCACATCCATGGCCCCGGTATACCCGATGAATAGGGCCAAAAAAGACGATACTCTAGATACAAGCGCGGATCGAATTTAACTTGCTCTCTATTTATTAAATACCTTTTCCAGTCAACATCACTTTCTTTAAGTTTTGCAACCAATTCCGGTCTTCGCCAACGGTCGGGCTGATTAACATTCCAACTCATCTCAGCAAATTTTATCGCGCCAAATTTCCCCGATTTGATATAATCATAAGCAGTCCAATAATTAGGTCCGCTTCTTCTTTGAGAACCAATCTGAACGATTCTTTGAGTCTCTTTT
Organism: Melioribacteraceae bacterium; assembly: GCA_041859025.1. GTDB lineage: Bacteria > Bacteroidota > Ignavibacteria > Ignavibacteriales > Melioribacteraceae > Stygiobacter. The sequence goes on from JBHEKZ010000076.1 coordinate 1,439, forward strand.
ACCGCTTTCAGTATCATCTTATTATCTTCCATTGATTCCGCTAATGGTTTTTCAACATAGGCGTCTCTTCCGCTTCTAACTGCTTCGGTAGCATGATATGCATGCTGAAAATCAGCAGTACTTATAATTACAGCATCAACTTTCGATTTCTCATAAAGTTCTTCATTGTTTCTATAACCAATAATTGGAGTTCCTTGCATTTTATTGATGAATGCAACGCCTTTCTCTCTTCTCTCATTCCATATATCCGAAAGTGCAGTGAATTCCATGTTCAAATTTTTTGCGTTAGCCTGAAAGGCTGTTGACAATGTTGATCGGAATCGATCGGAAAATCCTATTACCCCAACTAATACTCTGTCATTAGCACCTATAATTCTATTATAGTGCATAGCATCTGTAGAAATAGTTTTTGATTTTAGCTTTGGTTTGTTTTGAGCCATATTAAGGACAGAAGTCCCAACGGCGACTGCAGCAGTACTAAGTCCAATTTTCTTGATAAATTCTCTTCTATCTGTATTCATAATCGCTCCATTAATTTTTTATTTGGCAATTTATTATTACTGGATAATGATCTGAGGGATAACGTGTATCCTGAATGTTTACGAGTGTAGCATACTTAGTTACGCTAATATTTCTTTTATCTACAAAAATGTAATCTATCCTTTTTACAGGCGGTTTACAGATATCAAAATCTGAGAAAGTTTCTTCTGGTCCGTATGGAACTGTACTACAAATCATTCTTGAATCGAACATCACCTCCTTGATTTTTTGTATAGGAGATTGATCTGGTGTTAGATTGAAGTCACCCATCAAAAAGCATGGAAGATTATCACTGTTAATGCGATTAATCTCTTTAAGAATAAGTTCGGCTGATTTTACTCTTGCAATATCACCTTTGTGATCGAAGTGGGTATTGAATACGAAAAACTTTTTCCCAGATCTAAATTCTTTAAACAATGCATAAGTACAGACTCTAAATTGAGCAGCATCCCATCCTTTAGATAATTCATAAGGGGTTTCAGAAAGCCAAAATGTTTTTGATTCAACAACAGTAAATTTATCGCTATTATAAAAGATCGCCGAGTATTCCCCTTTTTCCAACCCTTCTCTTCCAATTCCCTCATATTTGTAATTGCTCAGGTTTTCATTAATCCACTTTATCTGGTGGGTTAAACCTTCCTGAGTTCCCAAAATGTCCGGTTCAAAATATTTTATTTGACTAAGTAAAAATTCTTTCCGGTTATCCCATTTGTTGGCACCGTCCTTTTCATTGTCGTAACGAAGATTATAGGTCATCAACTGCAAACTTTGGCCGACGGATATTGAACTTAAAAACAATAGAACCAGGCAAAAGTGCTTAGTATTTTTCATGAGATTTCAGGCAATCATTATAGATTTTCACTACCCAATTTAAAGTAATGAATGAAGAGTGTTTTGTCTCTACGTTTATTTGTTCTGTACACAGGTAAGAAATTATTCCCAATTAAGGTTTTTTCATGACAGCAAAATATTATTGAAGCAAAGATGCATGTTCTGAGGTTTTTCCAAATTTAATGGTACTTTCCGAAGGAATCCAACGACCGGTATTTTCATCTCTACCTTGCAAAACCACATTTGTAAGGTTATTACTTCTTGATTCAAGTTGCCCAACAGCAATTTTACAAAAATCCCCAATTTTCCCTCCTTTAAGTCTGTTAATAACCAGAATTAACTGTATCGGTCTATAATTATTAATCATCTTAGAATTATTTAGCCCGGAAAGTTCGCTCATCATGTAAGTATCTCCATCACTATCGCCGCCTATCATAACCGGATTATTTTTATACTTAGTGACCAACAAATTATTAATGTTGATTGTTTTTCCAGCCATACTATTTATTGTGTAACCGTTCGAGGTATCATAATGCGGCAAAAATTTACCATCGCTATCTTTCCTCAATCGCATTCCAAGTACGTGGTTTTTGGGTAAATCATATCCGTACTTATGATTTGTCGCAAAGACTTCAACTATATTCTGTAGAGAAGCTGTTGATATATAAACCGGAATTTTATTTTTCTCAAGATCATGAAATAACTTTCCCATCTCAGGAGTTGGACGAAGAGTATTTAGAACATAGTTATCAATTTTGCTATTACTTATTACTCCGCTCTGACCACCGAAAGATGAGGGACTGTCAAAATAATTCTTTTTACATTCCCTTTTTATTCCCCAATCAAGAGCCTTCTCTACTATCGCCCTAAATTCATTTTCACTAAAACCGGGAGCTGAGATATACATTACCCAAGTATAAGCTACATTCGCAGAAAATGTTTTATAGATTGCCGCATAAGCAAACCATAACTTTGCCCTGAAATCTTTGAATTGAGCTGTCTTCTTTATTTTATCTAGTGATAAATTCT
>JBHEKZ010000094.1:0-6276 GCA_041859025.1 Melioribacteraceae bacterium
CTTAATGAAGACAAGCAATTAAAAATATCAATGAGTCATTCCGAAAACTATGTTACTTGCGTAGCAATATTATATTCAAAATAGATTAACTTCTCTTGCTTCATCCCAATAAACTATTTCCATATTTTTGTTGTTAAGTAAATTATATATATCCGAAAGGTCACTTTTGAACGAAAAACGTGTAATTGTTGCAATGAGTGGTGGTGTTGATTCTTCTGTAGCTGCTGCTTTATTACATAAACAGGGCTATGAAGTAATTGGCATAACAATGAAAACATGGGGCTTTATGGAAGTTGGCGGCGCGCCCAAGCATGAATCCGGTTGTTGTTCACTAGATGCTATTTTTGATGCTAAGAACGTCGCAAATTCTTACGGAATACCTCATTACACTGTTGACTTTACAAAAGCTTTTGAAGAAGCAGTTATTGATAACTTTGTTGATGAATATCTGAACGGTAGAACTCCAAATCCGTGTGTTGTTTGCAACAGAAAGATTAAATGGGAAGAGCTTTTAAAAAAAGCGGACTCGCTCGATGCAAAGTATGTTGCAACCGGTCACTATGCTGTTGTAGAGCATAACCCCGAATCCGGCAGATATACACTGAAACTTTCTCGCGATTCTAAAAAAGATCAGACGTATGCGCTTTGGGGATTAACGCAGGAATCATTGTCACGTACTATTTTTCCTTTAGGTGAACTTACTAAGGAAGAGGTGAGAAATCTTGCAGAAGAATTTGGTTTGAAGACAGCCAAAAAGCCTGATAGTATGGAAATCTGTTTTGTTGCTGACGATAATTATGAAAGATTTCTTCGAGAGCGGGTTCCGGATTTGATTGATAAAGTTGAAGGCGGAGATTTCGTATATCATGGTCAAAAAATTGGCGAGCATAAGGGAATACCATTCTATACTGTTGGTCAAAGGAGAGGATTAGGTACATCTTTCGGTAAAAGAGTATATGTAAAAAGTATAAATGAAAAAACTCAAGTAGTTGAATTGGGCGACAAGGAAGAACTGCTTGAAAATATTGTTTATGCCCGTGATATTAACTATGTGAGCGTGAACTCTTTAAAACCGGATGAAATTGTGTTCGCTAAGATTAGATATTCCGACAAGGCTACACCGGCAAGAGTAATTCAAGCAGATGATGAGAGAATTCAGATATGTTATTTGCAAGCTAAGAATGCTGTTACTCCTGGTCAGTCTATAGTTATTTATAACGAGCAAGGCTATGTACTTGCGGGCGGAATAATTGAAAAATCCCCTACAAATTCTTAAAAATCCAATACTGACAATGAAGGATTAATACTCTTTCTTTGTAGTAATCTTATTACGATATTTGCAAAGAACCTTGGATAAGGGATTACACGGAGGCAAGTCTTCGAACATAAGAATGGAACGAATGGGTCGCTTAATGCGAGAGTTTTATTGCTTAATCAGAGCTACGAGCCGTTAACAGTCTGCAATGTTAAGAAAGCTGTTATCTTAATTGTGTTAGGCAAAGCGGAATTAATCGCCCCAAATGAAAAAAGAAATCTCCATACTGTTTCAATGACGTTCCCTTGGCCTAGTGTAATTCGTTTAAGTGATTATATAAAAGTTCCTTATAAAAAATTGATTCTCACCCGCAGAAATATTTTGCGTAGAGATAATCACAAATGTGTTTATTGCGGAAGAGGAGATTTGCCACTAACGATTGATCATATTCATCCAAAATCGAAAGGTGGAGATGACAGCTGGGAAAACCTTGTTGCGGCTTGTATGCCATGCAATAACAAGAAAGGAGACAGAACTCCGGAAGAAGCTGACATGAAACTGCGCGCAAAACCTTACGCACCGAATCATATTCACTTCATGACCAACAATTCCGGCCGGATTGACGAAACTTGGAAACCATATTTATTTCAATCCTAAGAATGAACTAAATTTTATTATTTTTACAGCCCATTAAAATAAACTGTTGAATATGCCGAAAAAAAGAATACTTAGCGGAATGCGTCCGACCGGTAAATTGCACATCGGTCATTATGTTGGTGCTTTAGAAAACTGGATTAATCTCCAAAATGATTATGAAAGCTTTCATCTAATTGCTGATTACCATGTTTTGACAACTGGTTTAGCGACTGATGAAATTTATCAGAATTCAATTGATATGGTTATAGATTGGCTGGCTGCCGGACTCGATCCTGTTAAAAGCCCGTTTTTTCGCCAATCTCAAATCAAGGAACATACTGAGTTATTTCTGATTTTCTCGATGTTGGTTACTACTGCACGGCTAGAGCGCAATCCAACTTTGAAAGAGCAAGTCCGCGACTTGAATATTGAGAATGTAATTTATGGTCATCTTGGCTATCCTGTACTTCAATCAGCAGACATTCTCCTTTATAAAGGTGATGCAGTGCCTGTTGGTGAAGATCAAGTTCCGCATGTTGAAATAACGAGAGAGATTGCAAGGAAATTTAATAACCAGTACGGGATCGTCTTTCCGGAACCGGATGCGTTGTTAACAAAGTTTGCCCGCTTGCCCGGTTTAGATGGCGACGCTAAAATGAGTAAATCATTAGGCAATACAATTTTGCTTTCCGACGATACTGAAACTGTAAAACAGAAACTGCGCAAAGCAGTAACTGATCCTCAAAAAGTTAGAAAGAATGATCCCGGCAGACCGGAAGTATGTTTGGTTTTTACTTATCATAAGAAATTTAACAGCGAAGAGATTCCGGAAATAGAAACAAATTGCAAAGCCGGAACATTGGGCTGTGTTGATTGTAAACTGAAATGCGCTTCAAAGATGAATGAGTGGTTGGCTCCAATAATAGAAAAGAGAAAGCATTACGAAGAAAATCTTAACGAGGTAAAAGATATCCTTAGTGACGGCGAAGCTAAAGGAAGAATAGTTGCGCAAGCAACGATGAGTGAAGTTCGCGAAAAAATGAAATTGGGTTAATGTGTATAAAATTCATCTAAATAGTTTCGAAGGTCCATTAGATCTTCTATTGTTTTTCATCAAGAGAGATGAAATTGATATCTACGACATTCCAATTTCCCGCATTACTAAGGAATTTATAGATTATCTACATCTCCTGGAACAATTAGATTTGGAAGCAGCCGGTGAATTTATTTTAATGGCCGCAACATTGATGCAGATAAAAGTGAAGATGCTGCTTCCAAGAGTTGTTGATGAAAAAGGAGAAGAAATTGATCCGCGAGCTGATCTGGTAAAAGCTTTGCTCGAGTACAAACGATACAAGGAAATGTCTGAAGAACTTTCATTCATGGAAGCGAATCAGAGAAATTACATGTACCGCGGTAATTACGATTCAGACGCAAAAGAAACACCGCCGGATTATGAAGTTTTGTTGAAGAACATTTCAATTTATGATTTGATCAAAGCTTTCAAAAAAGTGTTGATGGATAAACCGGCTGAACCGGTTCACCAAATCAAAAAATGGAATGTTACAATTGACGAGCAGATGGAATATGTAACTTCGAGACTTAAAGAGAAACGCGAGCTTAGTTTTCTCGAGTTGATGATTGACATGAGAGATAGAATCAAAATAGTAGTTACTTTTATTGCTATGCTGGAAATGGTTAAAGCCGGCACAGTTGGCTTGCGTGAGTCAAGCATATTAAACGATTTTACAATTTACGCGACTGAAAATGGACAACATTTATAACTCGGTTATAGAGGCTCTTGTTTTTGCAAGTGATGAGCCCATTACACCTCAAGAAATTATAAACGCAATAAAAGGTATTGATGGAATTGATACCGAAGTTGATGCGGACGAAATTGACGCAGCCGTCGGAGAGTTAAATCAAAAGTATGAAGAAAGTGGCAGCGCGTTTACAATTTTAAAAATTGCACACGGCTATTCATTCGCTACTCGTCCGAACAATGCAAAATATGTCGGATATCTTTCTACTGAAAAGAGTAAAAGAAGATTGAGTAACGCTGCATTAGAAACTTTGGCAATTATTGCTTACAAGCAGCCACTTACGAAACCGGAATTGGAAATGATTCGCGGAGTAAACTCAGATTATACACTTAATACTTTGTTGGAGAAAAACCTTGTCACAATCTCCGGAAGAGCAGAATCCGTTGGAAGGCCATTGCTTTATGCCACCACAGATGAATTTCTGAAATATTTTGGTCTTCACACAATCAACGATTTGCCAAAACCGCGTGAGATTGAAGAAATCATGAAGGATGAAGATTTCTTGGAACAAAAGAGAAAAATTATGATGGGAGGCTTGGAAGAACAAGCCGAGGCTGAGGCAGAACTAGAAAGAGAAATCTCAGGCGACTCTGATGATGAAGGAGATGTTTCAGATGATACTGAAAGTGAAGTAGAGATAAATGAAGAGGAAGAACTTACCTCGTTTGAAGAAAATGAATTAGGAACGGATTTAGAAAATGAAAGTAAGACTGAATAGATTTCTTTCGGAGTCTGGTGTTGCATCCAGAAGGAAATCTGAAGAGTATATAAAAGAGGGGCGAGTAAGTGTCAATGGCAGATTAATTGTTGATTTAGGAACTTCTATTGATCCGGAAGTAGATATTGTTAAAGTCGACGGTGAAAAAATTAAGCCGGAAAAGAAGGTATACTTTTTACTTAATAAGCCAAAGGGATTTATTACAACAACAGAAGATGAAAAAGGAAGAAGAACAGTTGTTGATTTGATAAAGACTACAGCGAAGATATTCCCGGTAGGAAGATTAGATTATGATACAACCGGAGTACTATTACTTACCAACGATGGTGACTTTGCCAATTTCTTAATGCATCCAAGTAATAAAATACCGCGCGAGTATAAAGTCTCTTTAGACAAACCCATTGAGGATGAAAGCAGAACAAAACTCACTAAAGGAATTACTTTAGAAGGGCGTAAAGGAAAATTCGAGAAAATATTCTATGCTCACAAAGATTATAAAGACAAACTTGTTGTAACAACAGTTGAAGGTAGAAACCATTTTGTTAAACGAATGTTTGAAGCTCTTGGCTACAATGTTAAAAAATTGGAAAGATTAACCTACGCCCATTTCAATACCAAAGGCATGCCTATTGGTTCTTACAGAAAGTTATCTGAACAAGAGATAAAAAGTGTTTATACAGAATACAGTCGTTAAAATAACAGTCATAATTTTGTTGACTGTATCTTTTACTTACGCTCAAGTAGCACAAAAAGATACTTTAAATGAGAAAAAAACTGCGCTAAACGTTAATGCTTTGGCTGAACTTAGAGATCAACTTGATGATTATTTTGGAGATCAGAGTTTCTCCAGTGCTCTTTGGGGCGTTATGATAAAATCTTTGAAGACTGGCGAAGTGATTTATAGGCGCAATTCTGATAAACTTTTTACTCCAGCGTCTAACATGAAACTTTTCACAAGTGCAGCAGCTTCTTTAATTCTTGGCGCGAACTATAAGTATCAAACTTCTTTTTTTGCTAATGGAGAGTTTTTAAGAGGAACACTAAAAGGTGATTTAATTATTCAAGGTTCCGGCGATCCAACTTTTTCTGACCGCTTTTATTCTGGCAGTATAACAAAAGTTTTCGAAAACTGGGCTGATACTCTTAAGGCGAAAGGCATATATGAAATTACCGGAGATATTTACGGTGATGATTCCTTTTTTGACAATTTGGGCTTTGGTAAAGGTTGGTCTTTAGATTATGAATCAAGCTGGTTCGCATCACCTTCCGGCGCGTTAAGTTTTGATGATAATATTATTGAAATAAGAATAGACCCAAAAGAAAATAATTTTCCGGCAAAAATTTCGATTAGACCTGATACAAAATATGTAACTATTATTCCCAAAGTTATAACAGCGGACGAAAGCGCTGAATCAAGTGTTAAGATCGCTAGAGCTCGTGGGAGTAATGTAATTACTGTTAGCGGCCAAATTGCCCAAGGTTCTAAAGCAATTGTAGATCATGTTTCAATTTCCAATCCTACAATGTACTTTCTTACTGTTTTTACCGAAGTGATGAGAGAAAGAGGAATAATTATACGCGGCAATCTTGCTCGTCTAGACGACGCTGAAAAAAATATTGACCAGAATAATCTTATCCCCATTTTTAGACATACTTCAGTTCCATTAAGACTAATTTTAAGAGAGATGAACAAGAACAGCAATAATTTTTACGCTGAACAAATCTTAAAGACAATTGGTTTGGAAGAAAATGATTTCGGCACTGTAGATAATGGTGTCAGAGCTTGTAAAAATCTATTTAATGATATGGGAATTAATTCCGAAAGTATGGTTATGGCCGATGGG
>JBHEKZ010000157.1:0-2892 GCA_041859025.1 Melioribacteraceae bacterium
CAATCTCATCAAAAATCAGCCCGAATCCGTTTGGAAGAATTTTATTATCCATCCAGATAATGGTAAGATGACTCTCGATGACTGGCTAAGAGCTTACGCCGAACACATTGTAGTTCACATCAATCAAATTAAACGCAATCTTAACGAATGGAATAAAGTAAATTCATAACACATGTTGTGTTAAGGAGATATAAATGAAAAAAGCATTAATGGTTCTACTCTTAATTTCCTCATCACTTTATTTTGCTCAAGGAGTAGACTGGATTAAAGCGAACTACACTAAAAAAGATTATAAAATTCAAATGCGCGACGGATTAAAACTCTTCACTTCTGTTTACACGCCAAAAGATACCAGCAAAACTTATCCGATAATAATGACGCGCACACCTTATACAGTTTCCCCATACGGCGAAGATAAATTTCCATACAACTTAGGTCCGAATGATGAATTGTCTAAATCCGGCTACATTTTTGTATTTCAAGACGTACGGGGAATGTTTTTGAGCGAAGGTGAATTTGACGACATGCGGGGATACATTCCAAATAAGAAAAGCAATAAAGATGTTGATGAATCCTCAGATACTTATGATACAATTGACTGGCTTGTAAAAAATCTCAAACACAATAACGGTAAAGTCGGTATATGGGGAATTTCTTATCCGGGATTCTACTCAGCAATGTCTTTAATGGATTCTCATCCGGCATTAAAAGCAGTTTCTCCTCAAGCACCAATTTCAGATTGGTTTATCGGCGACGATATGCATCATGGCGGAGCGTTAACTCTTTCAATGTCTTTCAACTTTTTCAAAGGATTTGGACAAAAGCGAGATTCTCTTACAACACAATGGAAATCTGGTCCATCTTATTCGTCACCTGACATGTACAATTTCTTTTTGAAAGCCGGCGCATTACCAAACTTGAACAAAAACATTCTGAAGAACCAGGTAAAATTTTGGGAAGAAATGGTAAAACATGGCTCTTACGATGAGTTCTGGCAAACAAGAAATAATCTGCCCCATTTCAACAATGTTAAACCTGCTGTTCTTATTGTTGGCGGATGGTACGATGCCGAAGATTTGTATGGTCCGCTAAAAATCTATCAATCAATTGAAGAAAAAAACAAAACAAACAATTCAATTTTAGTAATGGGTCCCTGGAGCCACGGCGGCTGGGCAAGAAGCGACGGAGGTACTTTTGGTGATTTCAAGTTTCCGGAAAATACCAGCGATTATTACAATAAAAATATTATCACACCTTTCTTCAATTATTATTTAAAGGGTGAAGGCAGTTTTAATCTGCCCGAAGCTGTAACATATAGAACCGGCGCAAACATTTGGGTTAACCATGATGAATGGCCTCCGATGAATACCGAGAAAAAATCTCTCTTTGTTTCCGCAAAAAACAAATTGAGCTGGAATAAATCGGCAACTAAAGAAAATAATTTTGAAGAATTTATCAGCGATCCGGGCAAGCCGGTTCCCTACACAGCAAAGTTTCATGATTCAGGAACACTCTATAACAGAACTTATATGAGTGAAGATCAGCGCTTTGCTTCCTCACGTCCGGATGTTCTTTGTTTTGAAACAGAAACTCTTTCGGAAGATTTAACTATGAGCGGACCAATTACAGCTAATCTATTTGTTTCAACTACAGGAACCGATGCAGATTGGGTTGTAAAGATAATTGATGTTTATCCAGATGATGAAAAGAATCCTAACCCAAATCCGAATGGTATTGAGATGGGCGGTTACCAAAGAATGGTTCGTTTCGAAATTTTACGCGGTAAATTCCGCAACGGATTCAATAAACCGGAAGCATTCAAGCCTAACGAAATTGCTAATGTGAAAGTTAATTTGAACGATGTAGACCATACTTTTTTAAAGGGTCATAAAATTATGGTTCAGATTCAGAGCAGTATGTTTCCTTTGTTCGATCGTAATCCTCAAAAGTTTCTTGATATCTACAATGCAAAGGATGAAGATTTTCAGAAGGCAACACATAAAGTATATTTTTCAGAAAAGTATCCTTCGGCAATCAGCTTTGGTATAGTTAAATAGAGAATTCAAACATTTTTTTTTAAGTTGCGGTTAAATTATCTGAGGCAGAGATGAAAAAAGCATTTTTGGTTTTATTCTGTTTGGCGCTTCTCTCGGAAGCCGCATTATCTCAATCTCTTTCGTTTGGCCCGCAGCTTGGTTTTGTGAAAACTAAAGATGCTGAGAAATCTGTTATGATGCCCGGCGGCGCTGTAAGATTATACTTAGGCGGTCTTGGAATTGAAGGAGCCATCTACTACAAGAAAGACGAATACAAATTGGATCTCGGCACTTCAACCGCAACTATAACAACTAAAACTTACCCGATTATGCTTACCGGATTTTTCAAATTGCTGCCGATAGCGCATGTAGAAGCCGGAGTTAGCTGGCTAAATACACAGATTGATTATTCAAATCTTTCAACGGCATGGACTTCAATCAAAGAAGAAACAAAAGGTGATGTAGCTTATCATTTAGGAGCCGGCGCTGAATTACCTCTTGGCTCTTTTGTTCTAACCGGAGATGTTCGTTATGTATTTTTCGAACTTGACGTGGATAAACTGACCAAACCCCAATCACTCAAAAGCGATTTTTATGCTATCGTTGTTGGGTTAATGTACAAACTATAATTTATTACAGAGGTGATATGATATTCGATAATCTTAAAAACGCCAGCCTATATTTTTCTTTAGGTGAAAAAGTTGAGAAAGCGCTTAACTATTTACAGACAACCGATTTTTCAACTGTTGAACCGGGCACTTACGATCTTGACGGCACAGATGTTTACGCAATTGTAAGTGAATACAACACAAAACCGTTAAGCAGCGGCAGATGGGAAGCCCACAAAAAATATATC
>JBHEKZ010000492.1:0-5888 GCA_041859025.1 Melioribacteraceae bacterium
GCGCTATTGTCGTTTCCATTTGTCTCATTGCAAGACCAACATGTATCATTGCAATATTTACTAATGCCGTTGCAGAGCTAACGAATGCCATTGCAGAACTTACTTGTCTCATTGCAAGACTAACTATTATCATTGTAATAATTACTATTGCCATTGCAGACTCGACAAATGTCATTGCAGAAGTGTTATGTCTCAATGCAAGACTAACATGTGTCATTGCAATAACTGCTAATGTCGTTGCAGAACCGGCAAATGCCTTTGCAGAGGTTGAAAACATTCTTGCAATTATGCTTTTGGCAATTGAAACTACCGCCGGAAAGGTTGTACTATCTGCGCTAGCTAATGCTTTTTAAGCTAAACACTATGAAGTTAGCTCCGGCCATTTTGCAGTATGCCCTAAGTGGTATGAAGTGCTTACAAAAGTTATTGCCTCTCTCAGCACTTAACCTTTGGAGTTAAAATCGTATATTGGAGCCGAAATAAATAAGTATATCAATAATCAGAAGTAAAACTTGCTTAAAAAAATCGCATCAAAGCTGAAAAACCTTTTTGGCGCAAAGCCGAAGCCAACTGTTTCAACAACGGAAGTAAAAGCTAAAGAAAGCCACACAACTCCACGAAACAAGAAACCATACGTTAAAGATAAAGTTGCCGAGCCCCGGCTTCCACGCAAACCGTATAAAAAAGAAACCCGCGAAGAATACAGACTGCGCCACGAAAAACGTGCACAGAACGAAAAGAGAACTGAAAAACCCGTTCAGCAGGTGGTTCCCCAAGAACCGTGGGATGAATCTTCGTTCAAAGTTCCGGTTGTCGATGGCAAAACTCGTTTTCATGATCTGAAAATATCTAAAGAAATTTTACACGCTGTTGCCGATTTGGGATTTCAGTATTGCACTCAAGTGCAGGCCGAAAATCTACCAAAATCTCTACCCGGAGAAGATGTTACTGCGCAAGCTCAAACCGGAACAGGAAAGACGGCTGCGTTTCTCGTTACCATTTTTAATCATATAGTTTCTAATCCATTAGATAAGAAAAGAAAACATGGGTCGCCTCGTGCTCTAATTCTTGCACCTACGCGCGAACTTGTTATGCAGATTGAAAAAGATGCGCGCGGACTAGGCAAGTATATTCCTTGTTCAATTCTTTCTTTGCTCGGCGGTGTCGATTATCAAAAACAGATGAAGGCTTTAAAGAGTGATATCGATATTCTTATCTGCACACCGGGAAGATTGATTGACTTTATGCAGAAAAATCTTGTCGATCTAGGCAAAGTAGAAATACTTATTATAGATGAAGCCGACCGTATGCTAGATATGGGATTCATTCCCTCTGTAAAAAAAATTGTTACAAGTACACCGGCAAAAGCAAAACGGCAGACAATGTTTTTCAGCGCAACACTAACCGGAGATGTAAAACGTTTGGCTGAATCATGGACGCGGCAGGCATTCGAAGTTATTGTAAAACCGGAAGAACTTGCTGTGGAAGCGGTTGAGCAGATTATCTACATTACAACTGTTGCAGAAAAACCTACATTGCTTTACAACTTGATAATGCAGAAGAAGCTTGAGCGTGTTATTGTTTTTGTTAATCGGAAGTATGAAGCCAAGCGTGTTAAAGATACTTTTGAAGCCTACGGAATTAGCAGTGCGCTTCTTTCCGGCGATGTTGAACAGACACAGCGCATTAAACGTTTGGAAAGATTTCGTGAAGGCCATGTTCGCGTTTTAGTAGCAACAGATGTCGCTTCGCGCGGAATACACGTAGAGGGAATTTCTCACGTTATCAATTATAATATTCCCGAAGATGTTGAGGAATATGTACACAGAATTGGCAGAACCGGACGCGCCGGTGCTACAGGAATTTCGATAAGCTTTGCGGATGAAAATGATTCGCATGATTTGCTTAGATTGGAAGAGTACTTAGGAAAAAAGATTGACTGCGTTTTCCCGGAGGAAGAATTACTTGTTCCAATTCCGGAAAAACATCAGAAGAAAAATTTACCTAGGCCGCCCAGAACAGATTTACCCAAGAGACGTCCTTCCGGCCCCCCTCGTAATAATAGAGGACGGGATAAGAAATAGTTTGAGGAAATTTCGAACTACCCCGATTTTCAGCCGGGTGTGTGCGGGAAATAAATTTGCAAATAGCTAATAGTTTTCAATGATTCCCGGTTCTATTCAATCGGGATTTTTTTACTCGTTTTTTTGTATTATTCGTACAAGATAATCGGGTGTACAAAGCCAAAATGTTCGAAAGAGAAATAAAATTCATATATGATTTTAATCTGAATAAGGTCAACAAGCTTGGCCCTTATTTCACTTTCGAGCAATTGCAGAATGTTGATCTTCATCCTGCGATTCTTAATTACATCTCTGCAGAAATAGATTATTTGGTTTTTGAAGACCGCCAGAAACTGCTTAAAAATTCCGTCTTCGATTATTCAGGCGATGTAATTGCGCATCATTTCAATGAGATTACGGAAGAAGTAAAAAAGATTAAACGTTTTTCACTTGAATACATTGCCAAACTTATTCTTCACGCTACATCTTTTACTGTTAATTATCTAGTTCGTCCCAAGTGGACTTTAACAAGATTCATTTTTGATGAAGTGAAGTATAAGTCGTCCAACGAGATTAAGCAGATCCTTAATTACGTGTACTACTACAAGTTTGTTAAAAAGATTATTGTTTCCTACATCAATACAAAGAAGATTCTCTCCATGAATGCTGAGGAGTTTGAAGAACTTCTCAACCGTACAGATAAACTTGGAATGGAATCGAACCTTAAAGGAATAATGTCCAGCTCGCTTATCTCGATGGCAGAGTTTTTTAATATTGGACAAATGCAGAAGACAAGAATTCCTCTTACAGCAGTTGAGTTATATTTAGAGGAAAAAGATCTGCCGCATCATCTTCAGAAGATTACAGATACTTTCGGCTCCGATGAAAACTCCCGCTACCACATTGGCGATTATATGAAAATCTTAACCGGTGTGATGATTGAGAAAAAAGAAGATGAACCATTCAAGCAAGATTTCTTGTTGTTTGAAGAACAACCGGAGGAAAAGGATGTTGAGGAGGCAAAAGATGCTGTTGAGGAAGAAGAGGGCAGCGCTCAGTTCTTTGATGAGTTTGAAGGACAGGCAGATGATAAGGAAAACGCAGTAGAAGAAATAGAAGAGATAGCGGATGAGGTCCCTTCATCAGTTAGCCCCGAAGAATCGGCTGCCGATACAACGGAAATTATTTCTTCGCTTGATGAAGAAGTAACTCTTAAACCGAATACAAAAATTAGAATCAAGGTTAACGAAGACAATAAAATAGAACAGCTTGGTGAAGAAGAATCTGATACTATCAGTATTACTCCTCCGGATAGCGGAAATGATGATGTTGATACATACTCCAGTTTGTTTAAGTCGTTTGAGGAGGATGAAGAAGTAGAAGAAGAGTCAGATGACCATAAGTTTAATGATGAAGAAATAGATTCTTTATTGACTGTTGACACGCAGAACGAAATTGAAGATGAAGAAATTGAAATTTCTATTCCGGAAACAACTAAAAATGAAATTGTTGTTGATGAAGAAGAAGAGTTTGAAAGCGGTTTTAAGATAATCCGAAATGAACACGATGAAACAGAAAATGATGAGGAAATAGAAGAAGAACCAGCTTCTCCGACAAGCACTTATGTTGAAGACGACGAGGAGGAACTTCAAAATAAATTTGAAGAGCAAACCAAACTAGAACTGGCTGAAGTTCTAGAACACAAAAACATGACAAAGATTATTGAAGTTGTCTTTGATTACGACATAGAAGATTTTGCAAATATGCTGGATGAGATATCCAACTGCAGAAATGTTGAAGATGCTCATTATATAATTAACGAAACACTTGCGACTCGCAGAATAAACCGAAATTCAAAGGAGGCGGATACTCTTAGAGATATAATCTCTGAGTTTTTCAGCCGCAGATAAAAATTATGTTTATAGATTATGCAAAAATATCAATTAAATCGGGCGACGGCGGCAATGGCGCTGTTGCGTTTAGAAGAGAAAAATATGTTCCTAAAGGCGGTCCCGCAGGCGGCAACGGCGGCAACGGCGGTAATGTAATTTTCAAAGCCGATAGAAACTTAAGTACGCTGTTAGATTTTAGATACAAAAAAATTTACACCGCAGAACGGGGTGAGCATGGCGGTTCTTCTCTATGCGACGGCAAAAGAGGGGAAAATATTATTATCAGAATTCCTATTGGAACAATTATTAAAGATTCCGTAACAGAAGAAGTTCTTGCTGATCTTGATGCAGATGAAAAGGAATATTTGGCAGCTAAAGGAGGAAGAGGCGGAAAAGGAAATTCAAATTTTGCAACTCCAACTAAACAAACCCCTCGTTACGCTGAGAATGGAAAACCGGGCGAAGAGAAAACTGTTATTCTGGAATTAAAACTAATTGCTGACGTCGGCTTGGTTGGTTTTCCCAATGCAGGTAAATCTACTTTGATTTCGGTGATCTCGGAAGCTAAACCAAAAATTGCAGATTATCCTTTTACCACTCTAGAGCCGAATCTCGGAATTGTTCGCTATAAAGATTACAGAAGTTTTACTGTAGCAGATATTCCGGGAATTATCGAAGGCGCTTCGGAAGGAAAGGGGCTTGGACTTAAATTTCTCCGCCATATTGAACGTACTAAAATTCTTTTGATAATGATTGATATTACTTCCGAAGAATATCAGAAAGATTATAAGACTCTTCTTAAAGAACTGAATTCATACTCTGAGATTTTAAGCGACAAGAAAAAAATTCTAGCTTTTACTAAAGCTGATTTGATAGATCAGGCAACCTTGAAAAAAGTTATGAAGCGAAAAATCCGCGGCTACAGCGGACCAATTTTAATTTTTTCAGCGGCAACTAATTTTCAAATTCCAGAACTAATTGATGAGCTATGGAAGCAATTAAGCGATTAGATGCATCTAAATTTCTTTTGCTCAATTTGCTCTTGGCTGTATTCCTGTTTGTTGTTTGTCTAATTGCATTGGTGGTCGGTCCAACAAGTATTGGAGTAACTGATTTAGTTACAAGCCTATTCTCATCAACCGGCGATTCTATTGTTCACCAAATTATCTTGGATATTCGTCTGCCGCGCATACTTTTTGCAATTGCTGTTGGCGGTGGTTTGTCGATATCAGGCGCTGTTTTTCAAGCCATGCTTATGAATCCCCTTGCTGAGCCGTATATTCTCGGCATTTCCAGCGGGGGAACATTCGGTGCTGTTCTTTCATTTTTATTGGGATTAAGTTTTCTGGGCACACAAGTATTCGCTTTTTCCGGAGCGATTTTGGTAATGCTTCTTGTTTTCGTATTGGGAAAAAGATTCGGAGAACTTGAACCTAGCCAATTATTGCTTTCTGGTGTAATGATCGGTGCTTTTTTCTCTGCCGGAATTTTACTGATGATGACTTTATTAAATGATTCATTACGCACTGCAGTTTTTTGGTTGATAGGAAACTTATCTCTCGCGGAAAAAGACAACTTAATTTTTGTTCTACCTCTTACTTTTTTTGTTGTGCTCATACTTATTATATTCTCAAATAAGTTTAACATACTCAGTATGGGCAGCGATACAGCGAAGCAGTTAGGCTTTGATGTGTCACGGTTAAAAAGCGTTACTTATGTCCTTGTTAGCATAATGATAGGAACAATAGTTTCTGTTTCGGGAATCATTGGTTTTGTTGGATTGCTGATTCCTCATATTTGCAGAATGATGTTTGGTAATGATAACCGTATTGTATTTCCGGCTTCTTTTTTTATTGGCGCTGCGTACTTAACTTTTGCAGATACAATTGCTAGAACAATAGCTGCCCCGGTAGAATTGCCGGTGGGTGCAATT
>JBHEKZ010000083.1:0-3519 GCA_041859025.1 Melioribacteraceae bacterium
ATATTGATCCCAGTGAGGCGCGCCCAATCCGGCAAAAGCCGGTATCAAATAAACACCACCATTATCGTTCACAGTATTGGCTAGTTCTTCAATTTCGGATGCTGAGTTAATACTTTTTAATTCGTCGCGGAGCCATTGAACAACAGCTCCGGCAATAAATATGCTTCCTTCTAATGCGTATGTAACTTTATTGTCTACTTTCCAACCTATAGTTGTAAGGAGATTATTATTTGAGGTGATTGGTTTTTCGCCGGTATTAAACATCAAGAAGCCGCCCGTTCCATATGTGTTTTTCAACATTCCAGGTTCTATACACATTTGCCCAAACAATGCTGATTGTTGATCTCCGGCTATTCCCGCAATAGGAATTTTTGATGCAAAGAAAGTGGTTCCGGTTTCTCCATAAACCTCGCTCGATGACCTTACTTCCGGTAAAATGGATTTTGGTATTTGAAGAATCTCTAACAATTCACTATCCCATTCATGAGTATGAATGTTAAAAAGCATAGTACGGCTTGCATTTGTAATATCAGTTATGTGTTTTTCTCCGCGCGTTAAATTCCATACAAGCCAGCTGTCAACTGTTCCAAATGCAAGTTTACCTTTTTCTGCTTTTTCTCTTGCACCTTCAACATTATCCAGAATCCACTTTATTTTTGTACCGGAGAAGTAAGCGTCTATTAACAATCCGGTTTTTGTTTTTACGAGGGATTCATAGCCTTTCGATTTTAATTCGCTGCAAAATTCTGAAGTTCTTCTATCTTGCCATACTATTGCGTTGTAGATTGGATTTCCAGTTTCTCTATCCCAGATTATTGTTGTTTCGCGCTGATTGGTAATACCGATTGCTGCAATCGAATTAACGCTTAGTCCTATGCTTGTAATTGCTTCGGCTATAACTCCGGCTTGCGAAGACCAAATCTCATTTGGGTCATGTTCAACCCAGCCGGTTTTCGGATAAATCTGTTTGAACTCACGCTGGGCAACTGATTTTATATCTCCTTTTTTATCAAAGATTATTGCCCTTGAACTAGTAGTTCCTTGATCAACTGCGAGGATGAATTTTTCCATTTAGCGCCTATGAGTTGTTATTACTTCTTAAACCGGAATATGAGATACAAAACATTCCAATTTCATAGTTGCAAATTATCTCAATCTGCTTACGATAGCTTGTCTCAGCATTCATTTCTTTTGTTTTAGAGTATTACTGTTTTAGGGTAACTATTCCGGAGAGGCAATTCATCATTTTGGCTCAGAAATGGACTTTTGAACTTGAATACTAGTATTTACTTAAGTACAAGAGAAATAAATTGTTAGACAAGTATGTGCTCGTTTATTAATCTATAATTAAACTGCAAAAAAGAACTTTTTAGTGAATCGCAAGGATTGCAGTTAATGATTAATTCCATACTCAACTTCTTCCGGAAACCCTCTCCAATAGAACTTGAACCGGATTTGGTAAAGGTTAACAGCAGGTACAAAAAACAAAGATGGTCGGTGTTCGCGTCGATTACAATTGGATACAGCCTCTTTTATGTTTGCAGGTTAAATCTAAGTGTAGTAAAGAAATCCATGATTTCGGAAGGATGGAGTTACAACTTATGATTATACTCTCGTGAATCTATTTGGATCAGTTCAGTGGCTGTTTCTGTAATTTTAACATGTATAGTGTGGAATGCAAAAGAGCAAGAATAATTTATTTCTGAAGCGAATTGATAAGGTATAAGTAATGAAACAAATGATAGAACAAGAACTCATTAAACATAGGGAAACACTAGATAAAATTATCCTATTGCTAAGACCCGAAATTGAAAGTGCTTGTGAGTTATGTGTAAAAACGGTCAAAGCTGGTAAGAAAATTTTGTTCTTTGGGAACGGTGGCAGCGCGGCTGATGCTCAGCACCTTGCTGCAGAACTATCCGGCAGATATAAAAAGGAAAGAAGAGGTTTAGCGGGAATTGCTCTCACTACAGACACCTCGGCTATCACTGCAATAGGAAATGATTATGAATATGACTACATATTTGAAAGACAAGTAGAAGCCATTGCTTGCTCGGGAGACTTACTTGTTGGTATCTCTTCAACCGGCAATAGTAAAAACGTAACTCGTGCTTTAGAAAAAGGGAAAGTTTTTGGCTGTAAAACTATTGGTTTAAGCGGAAAAAGTGGCGGGAAAATGAATGATATTTGTGACCTCAACATTGTAGTACCATCTGGGGTTACAGCACGGGTTCAGGAAATGCATATTCTTATCGGCCATATTCTTTGTCAGGCAATTGATGATGAGTTCTAAAGGATTTGTAAAATAAATACTGTCACAAATTTTTTCTAAAGGGAATAGCTATGAATATGGGAATTAAAGAAACTGAGAAAATTTTAGAAAAAATAAGAAACACTAAAATTCTATTGTATGGAGATTTTTGTTTAGACGCCTACTGGGTTCTTGATCCAAGAGGATCGGAGATATCTGTTGAAACTGGTTTAAAAGCAATGGCAGCCGGCAATCAAAAATACTCACTTGGCGGTGCGTCCAATGTGGCCGCAAACCTTGCCGCTTTACAACCCAAACAAATAAAAATTACCGGTGTTGCAGGCAATGATATTTTCGGTCGCGAAATGATTTCGCAATTAAGAGGAATTGGCGTTGATACAAGCGGATTAGTAATTCAGGAGGAGAATTTTGAAACATATGTATTTGGAAAAATGATATTGGAAGGTAATGAACAACCTAGAATTGATTTTGGTACTTATAACAAAAGGACCAAGGATTCAGATGATAAAATATTGGAATACCTTAAAAGGAATGTAGATGAAGCAGATATAATTATTATCAACCAGCAAGTTCCTTTCAGTATAACAAATAAAGAATTTATTCAAGAGATAAATGAACTTGCAAAACTTTTGCCTGATAAGATTTTTATTGTTGATTCCCGTCATCACGCCATGGAGTTTTCTAACGTTTCACTAAAAACAAATGAAATTGAAGCAGCTAATCTTTGTGGAATTAAATCAGTTTATTCTGATGTATTTAATGTTAACGACGTACGTAAATTTGCTCGCACTTTGCACAATAAACACGGTAAGCCGATTTTTATCAGTCGTGGCAAACATGGAATTATTGCATGTGATGAAAATGGAATACATGAAGTTCCCGGTTTACAATTTCTAAAAAAACTGGATACGGTTGGTGCTGGAGATACAGCCTTGAGCGCAATTGCGTGCGCAATTGCATCAAAAATTGATACCATGCAGGCTATTGAATTTTCGAATTTTGCTGCTGGTGTTACAGTGCAAAAATTATTTCAGACGGGCACCGCCAACCCAGAGGAAATTCTATCTCTTTGTTCTGATCCGAACTACATTTATCAACCGGAACTTGCAGAAGATATCCGTGCGGCAAAGTACTTAAAAGAAAGTGAGATCGAACTGTGCTATGAGGATTTAAGTTTTATTGAGAAAGGACAAATTAAGCATGCTGTTTTTGACCATGACGGAACTATTAGCGTTCTTCGCGAAGGG
>JBHEKZ010000247.1:0-2812 GCA_041859025.1 Melioribacteraceae bacterium
GGGAAAAAGCACCATTCACTTTTTTTCAAAACATCAACATCATACTTTCTCATACCTGTTAGGTATTCCAATTCTTGCTGCCCAGTTCCATCAAAAAGCATAGGTCTCATCCACTCAAATGCACTTTCATACAATTGGCTCTTTTCAATTTCCCTTTTTTGTTCTTCCCTTTCTTCATTGGTAAGTTTTTTGAACATTACCTTTTCTTTGTCCAACTTTTCTTCAAGGTTGAATTCTTTTCTGATCCAATCAACTGCTTGACCAGAGGTAAGCTTTTTTACTGCTTCCACTAAATGTGTAACGTCTCCACCGATACCACAACTGAAGCAGTTGAAGTATTTTTTCTTTGTATTAATACTGAAACATTTTCCACCGGTTGATGGATGATTTGTAGGACATTCACCTTGAAGACTGTGACCAGTTTTAGTGAGGTTGAGCTTTAATTTTTTTGCTACTTCTTCAATTGATACGTTTTCTTTTAAATAATCGTATATAGATTGTTCATTACGACCTGTAACTTGTTTTATTAAATTCATTTTTAGATGGTGATTTACTTGTTGATATAGTTGCGCTATGAATTAGCGACTTGAGATTTTTAATAGCTCTTGCATGTGTAACTGGTTCGATTAGTGTTTTTTCCGAATAGTATTCCTTAACTAAGGTTACCAGTCTTTTATCCTCTGTAAAAACAAAGGTTGTGAAACCCTTTTCTCTGTAGTAATCGGATAGCTTACAACTACTGGCCATTAAAAAAGCTGCCAGATAGAAATCTAGCGTTGCAAATCTGTTTTCGTTCATGGTTTTATAAATGATTTAGAAGTTAATATTCCCTTGCGGGATCGTTGCCTGTTGGCGGGTTTTCTGTTGTTCTCTTATATCAGTATAAACTTTTCTACTAGCCAGAGTCAAGTGCCTATTAAAAAAATAACATGACCTTTCAGTTTCCTTGATAAGCGACCATTGCGATTTTATTTTTAAAGAAACAATTCGTGCGAATTTACTGTTAAGTATAGTAGGCAACGATGCGTAGATATGAATGAATAGATTCATTTTAAATAAAGATTTACTGAAAACAAAAAGAAGCGAGATCTTATTCTAACCCAATTGATGTATGTAGAATTTTTAAAACAAAATATATGAGAGCAAATGGAAAACAAATTCAGAACACAAGTGCAGCTATTATATTCAATTTATTTCCCGGAATTACTAAAGCAACCGGCTGATGAGAATGAATATAGATTAAAAAACCCGTTGAATAATTATAAGAACGACTTAGTTATCGACGATTTGGGGATGTTTGAAGCTCATAATCCTCCATATAGAGGATTTGCCACTGATTTTTACAAATTATCAGACGGAATTCCTGAGGCAGAATTGATAGAATATTTTGATTTAATCAAATCTGATCAACAATCGCTGTCATTGGAAGAAATTAAAATCTGGAATGAAGAACTGTTTCTCCCTCAGAATGAAGAAATACTCAATTACCTGAATATTGAACGTGGTCTAAGCATTAAGACAATTAAAGATAATTTTCTTGGGTATGATCCTAAAAGGAAAAGTATTGTCATCCCAACAATGAATATAACTGGAAAGAACGCTTCAGCAATTAAAATTATTGAAGCACCAATTAGACGAGGAGATAACTATAAAAAGACAACGTTAATTGGTGGAAGTAGATTAATAGGTTATCATCAACTTAAATTTAATCAGAACCGGGCATCTACGAAATTCATTACAATCGATGAAATTGACGCCTTATATTTAAGGCAAATTGGAATAGAGTCATACTGTGCAGTAAGCGACCAATGTATGTTTTATGAAGATTGGTACGAACTCTTTAGTAATTCAGATGTAGTGCTTCTAGTTCCATTCGAAAAAGAAAGTGTAATAGGCTCAAATGAATTGGCGAAACAAGCTAAGTCAATAAAAAGAATCGATTTAAAATGCGATTATGTGACTGATTTCTTTGTAATACAGAATAAGACTATTGATGATTTTAATTCCGCTGTCCAGAACGGAGCTCAACTGACTCTTAATTATTTCGAGAGTAGGAAAACTCTTAATCTGGTTGAGAAAGATAAAGTTAATACGGAATTTAGACATGGTTCTCAAGGAGTATGCAAATTAGGGTTTTACTATGGGACAAAACTACAAGGGGCTCATTATTTTCTGTTATCTAATCGTCTTTTCTATTCACTAAAAGATATGAACGAATTTCAGGTCTCTCCAAGCACTAACTTCACAATTGCAAATGTAACTCAGAAGCTTGTCGAGAACTATACACAGTTATTTGTAACTACTACTGCCAAAGAAGTATTTTCGAGCGTTCATGGATATATTAAGAAATATATATTCCTAAAAGATGAATCCGCATATAATTTGTTAACATTATGGATAATGGGGACATATGTTTTCCAATTATTTAGACATTTCCCCTACATTCATCTTCAAGCAGAGAAGAATTCCGGAAAAACTCAATTGATGGATATTCTTACACCAATTAGTTTTAACGGCAAAAAGTATTTAGACCCAACTGGATCCGTAATCTTCAGAGATGTCGATGCAAATCTAACAACAATGTTTCTTGATGAATCTGAAGGGTTCAGCAAAAGATCATCTGTTAGATCTACAATATCATCTATTCTAAATGCAGGTTATACAAAAGATGCAACTATTTCCCGAACATCAGGGCGACAAATAATTGAGTACAAAGTTTATTGTCCTAAAATGTTTGCCGGTATAGAAGAATTAAATGATGTTCTTCTTAGCCGAAGTATCCATCTTCAGATGTTTCGAAAACTGGAAAAAG
>JBHEKZ010000289.1:0-3863 GCA_041859025.1 Melioribacteraceae bacterium
AGTAGAACTGTTTGAAAAATACAAAATTGATTTTTGTTGTAAAGGCCACAGAAGTGTGAAAGAGGCCCTTGATGAAAAAAAACTCTCAATACCGAAGTTCTACAAGGAATTAAGTAAAGTCTATCAATCAAACTCGTCAGAAAAACAAAACTACAATGATTGGGGTCTTGTGGAACTATATGAATACATAGTTCGCACTCATCACACATACGTTAAGAGCGCAATACCTCTAATAACATTGCATATCGAAAAAGTAATTAATGCACACGGGAAAAAATATCCCTTCTTTCTGGAAGTCCAGCACGTTTTTGGCTTAGTCGCAAATGAAATGAATAGTCATATGATGAAAGAAGAGAATATTCTTTTCCCTTTGATAAAGTATTTAGTGAATACACAAAAATTTAATGAGAAGCCCAAAACCGGTGGATTCGGTACAATTCAAAATCCTATTCGGCAAATGGAAGCAGAGCATGTTTCTGCCGGCGGTGCAACAGAAAAATTGAGAGAGCTTACCGATGATTATCAACTGCCGGAAGATGCTTGTGCTACCTTTAAAGTATTGTACAAAGAATTAAATGAATTCGAAGTTGATTTGCATAAGCACGTTCATCTAGAGAATAATATTTTGTTTCCAAGGGCAATAAAACTGGAAGAAGATCTGCTTAATAATTAATTGAGAGGGACACAATGTTTTCAACCGTAAGATATTTTATCAAAACGAGCATCATCTTTTTACTGTTTGGAATTGTAACCGGTGTTTATATGTTGTTTTCCAAACTGTATCTAAATATCTGGCCTCATCCTGAACTAGTATCAGCTCATACCCATATAATCCTTTCCGGTTCCGTAATGATGATGATTATGGGAGTAGCGCTATGGTTTTTCCCTCGTCCTGATAAAGGTGATACTTTATATAAGCCGGAATTAATATTAACAAGCTATTACTTAGTTACTTTTTCTGCATTAGTTCGTTTTATATCTCAAGTGTATTCTTCATTTGTGATTCCGGACGAAGTTGTGAAGTTCTTATTACTAATATCGTCTTTAGGTCAAGTTCTAGGTATGATCGTTTTTTTTGTTTCAATGTGGGGAAGGATCAGATCTGTTGGAAGCCACATTCGAGAAGCAAAAGGAGAAAAATTTTGATCTACTTTCTATATACTATGTTTTCAAATAATAAGGAGTTAGTATGAAAAAATATTGGATAGCTTTTACTCTGGTAATAGTTATTTCATTTACAATCTTAGGTTGGATAGGAATTAAAATATACCAAGAGGCTCCTCCAATACCGGAGAAAATTGTTACAACTGACGGTAAAGTTGTATTTACTAAAAATGATATTCAAGAAGGGCAGAACATTTGGCAAGCACTGGGAGGAATGGAAGTTGGTTCTGTTTGGGGACATGGTAGTTATGTAGCTCCAGACTGGACTGCAGATTGGCTCCATAGAGAGGCTTTATATGTTTTAAATTCCTGGGCTTTAACCGAATCCGGAAAAGATTATTCGAACCTTGGCAATGAAGGGCAAGCGGCTTTGAAAGCAAGATTATCAAAAATATTCAGAACAAATTCTTATGATAAATCAACCGGGATAATCACAATTGATTCTGTTCGTGCAAAAGCTATAGCCGAAAACACTAAATATTACAGTGATGTATTTTCGAATGGCAGAGATGAGTATGCGATTCCAAAGGATGCTGTTACGGATGTTACTAAACTTAAAAAGCTTAGTGCATTTTTCTTTTGGTCTTCTTGGGCAGCTTCAACCAATAGACCTAATTACGATATTACATACACAAGTAATTGGCCTCACGAAGAATTAGTAGATAATAAACCTACCGGAGAATCGGTGGTTTGGACGGGTGTCAGCATTATAATGCTTCTTGCCGGAATCAGCGGAATGATATGGTACTATGGTTCGAAAGAAAAAGAAAAACCATATGAGGATGTGCCTGCAAATGATCCCTTACTTGGTTCCATTTTAACACCATCTCAAAAAGCAGTAATCAAATATTTCTGGATAGTTTCAGGTTTGTTTCTGCTTCAAATTATCCTGGGGATAATCACTGCGCATTATGGTGTTGAAGGGAATGGCTTTTACGGAGTTCCTCTTGCAAAGTTTTTACCATATACAATTACAAGAACATGGCATACTCAGTTGGGAATATTCTGGATTGCAACTGCGTGGCTTGCTTCTGGGCTTTACATTGGACCGGCTGTAAGCGGTGTTGAACCAAAATATCAGAAACTTGGTGTGAATGTTTTATTCGGGGCACTCTTAGTAGTTGTTCTTGGTTCTATGGCCGGTGAATGGTTAAGTGTTATGAATTTAATGCCTGAAAACGCTTGGTTTTTATTTGGGCATAGCGGTTATGAATACATCGATCTTGGAAGGTTTTTCCAGTTAGCACTTTTTGTTGGACTTTTGTTGTGGTTAGTTTTAATGGTACGAGCAATTAAACCGGCATTAAAGAGGAAGGACGATCAAAGACAAATATTAACGTTGTTCTTAATCTCATCTGTTGCAATTGCTTCTTTCTATGCGGCTGCACTTATGTATGGTAAACACACAAACTTGGCAATTGCTGAATACTGGCGCTGGTGGGTTGTTCATCTTTGGGTAGAAGGATTCTTCGAAGTATTTGCAACTGTAGTTATTGCGTTCTTATTTGCACGATTAAAACTGATTAGTCTAAAAACTACAGCCAGCGCTACACTGCTTGCTTCTACAATATTTTTATCGGGTGGAATTATCGGAACGCTTCATCATTTATACTTTAGCGGAACTCCAATGATTGCTTTGGCGTTCGGTTCTGTTTTCAGTGCACTGGAAGTTGTTCCACTTATCTTTGTTGGATACGAAGCATGGGAAAATATTAGAATATCGAGATCGAAAGCATGGGTGCAAAAATATAAATGGCCTATATACTATTTTGTAGCAGTAGCATTCTGGAATATGCTTGGTGCCGGTTTATTCGGATTTATGATTAATCCGCCGATTGCGCTTTACTATATGCAAGGATTGAATACAACTCCAGTTCATGGTCATGCCGCTTTGTTTGGTGTTTATGGAATGCTCGGTATTGGTTTAATGCTCTTTACATTAAGAGCGATTAGACCAGATATTGAATGGAGCGAGAAACCATTAAAGTTTTCCTTCTGGTCAATTAATATCGGATTGTTCGCAATGGTAACTATCAGTCTGCTGCCAGTAGGATTAATGCAAACATGGGCATCTGTTAAGTATGGATATTGGTATGCAAGAAGTGCAGAATTTCTGCAAACTCCATTGATGGATACTTTAAGATGGACGCGCGCATTTGGTGATACGATTTTTGGTATTGGTGCGATTGTGCTGGTTTATTTTGTATTCAGCTTATCAATTAAATTCTTGAAAAAGGAAAAGTAACAAATAACTTTGCTAGGAGGGTTTTGCCAATCCTCCTAGTATATTTTAAATTTAGGAAAACACAACTAAATTTATTGACCTTGCTAATTCACACTGCTAACTGCAAATATTTCTTCTGCTTTCTTTATGTCTTCATTCTCCATTCTCAGATGCTTATTGACAATCCAACGCTTTGAATCTAATTCCACACTGAAAGGCAGTTATCTGTTTTTAGTCATAAGTTCTGAATTAAAGGCGGTAATAGATAAGCTTTATCATTATGTGATACTAGCAGCCGGACATAGACCGCTGTGTGGAAGAGTTAGACTGCAATAATGCTCTAGGTAGAACTAATGTTTTTCAACTTCGTTAGTTTTAATGATTACTAAAAAGAACAATTGTGAAAAGGGTGAATAAAATTTCGAACGATGTTGAAAAACATTCTTACTGAATCTTGCTAATAAAAGATTTAACT
>JBHEKZ010000310.1:0-5524 GCA_041859025.1 Melioribacteraceae bacterium
AAATAATTGTGTTAATAATCTGAGTGGAGCTGAGGAAGAGAAGAAAAATATGTTTGATCCCGCATTCAATTTTTATAATCCAATAGCGGGAGAGTTTATTTTTCTTCCCGAAGCGGAACGAAGATTTACAATTATTTTTAAGTGCAGTTTCTTTTGGTACTTTTCTTACACTAAGAAAAGTACAGAATAAGGTTAGGCTCTTGGTGTTATAGCTCTTTTTTTACGGCGATAAAGTTCAGTATAATCGAAAACATATTAATCATTCCCCGCGTCCAAACATGTGTAGATTAAAACTAATTAGAAGATTATTTACCGCACTATCGGACTTATAAGGAATTGATCAAATGAGCAGGGCAAACACAGATATTTGTTCGGTTGAGCTTGCCGGTGGTTTAGATAACCGTTTCCGCCGCTTGTTTCAGAATCCGCAGAAAATTCTTTCTCCATATCTAAAAAAGGGAGAAACAGCGCTTGATGTTGGCTGCGGTCCCGGTTTTTTTACTATTGATATGGCTAAACTTGTTGGAGAAACGGGGCGTGTAATCGGGGCCGATCTACAAGAAGGAATGCTTAACATTGTTAGAGGAAAGATTAAAGGAACTGTTTTAGAAAACCGGATTGTGCTTCATAAATGTCTGCAAGATAAAATCGGCTTAACGGAAAAAGTTGATTTCGTTTTAATGTTTTATATGGTTCACGAAGTTCCAAATAAGAATAATCTCTTTACCGAGATTGCAAATCTTCTTAAGCCGGATGGAAAAGTGCTCTTTGTTGAACCTCCAATTCATGTTTCTAAAGCGGCGTTTGAAGAAACTTTGCAGATTGCGCAGAAGTGCGGATTAAAAGTTATTTCGCGGCCCAAGATGTTCCCGGATAAAGTTGCTCTGTTAAGTATTTAGTATTGGAATTACTTTGCCGATTATTTGCATCAAAGATTTATTTGATGCATAGATAGTTTATGCAAGTAATTTGCATATATTATTTAAACCATTTATTCCATTCATAAAATCAATAAGAAAGGCAGCATCATTATGGCTGAAAGATCAGTTAAACTACATAGAGTATTAACCGCGCCTCCGGAAAAAGTTTACCGCGCTTTTGTGGATGGGGAAGCGTTGTGCAAGTGGATTCCTCCATTCGGCTTTACCGCTAAGGTTCATCATCTTGATGTAAAAGTCGGCGGAACATTTAGAATGTCTTTTACCAATTTTTCTTCGGGCAAGAGCAACTCCTTTGGAGGAAAATATCTGGAGTTAATCCCGAATGAAAAAATTGTACACACGGATGAGTTTGAAGAACCCGGTTTGCCCGGTGTTATGCAGACAACAATTACATTCAAAGAAGTTTTTTGCGGAACCGAACTTAATATTGTTCAAGAAGGAATACCGGAAATGATTCCTCTTGAAGCTTGCTACCTCGGCTGGCAAGAGTCTTTATTCCTCCTGACAAAAGTTGTAGAACCGGTAATACCGGATTAAAATTGAATTATTGAGAGGGCTCACGTTGCCCTCTCTGAGTAATTATTCCGCAACATCAAACTTCTTTAGATACTTCCAAAATCACATTCGCAGTCCAAAGACAAATAAACAGTAACCTGGAGCCTTCGGTTAATATTCATAACTCAGCAGTTATTGAGGGAGAAGCAGAATAGTTTTTTGAAAAGGCTGGAGCCGGACAGATAATTCCGGCTCCTTAATTACAAATAGACTTTTCGCAAAGTATTCTATTGTTCCTCTTAATCTTTCTTATCAAGAGTTTCTTTTAAAGCATTTTGCAAACGCGCATGAATTTGTATGAACCGTTTCCACAACAGCCATGCAATAAACGAAACTATACAGAGTACTAAAAAAATTAAGGGTATAGTAGGCAGAATGTTGGAGCTAAGTATGAATATTAAAACAAGCATTCCTATTAAAGAAAAAACCGGAATTATTTCCGCAATAATCAGCCAGATTTTTTCAAATCTGTGTTTCGCGTTATTTGGCTTTGCGGCAATTTCAGCTAGAATCATGCTTAAACCTTGCAGTTTTCTGTAAGCGGCAATTAAAAAAGGAAGCGATAAAAAGAGCGCGCTGCCCCAAATTATTGCTCTCTGTATTTGATAATCGGAAATCCATTTGGAAAAAAATGAAAAGTATGCTTCGGCAAAGTAAGTAAGAACAAGAAAAATTGTTATCACAAAAGTAAAGTTCAGAATAATCTGCAAAACAATTCTCCGGATCATTTTCCGTAAATCCGAACTCTTTTCCTGCGGACGGATATTCTGAAGCCATACGGTATAAAAAGTAAAAACACGGGCAATGCTTTCCGGAATTGTGTTGGCTAATTTTGATGAAAACGGATCAGAGAATTTAATTAGATAGGGAGTTAATAAAGTAGTAACCGCAGAAACAGCAACTGTAATAGGATAAATAAAATCGCCGGTAACTTTTAGTGTAACTCCTAATGACGCAATGATAAATGAAAACTCACCGATTTGTGAAAGACCCATTCCAATTTTAACGGAAGTCCTTCCATCTTTGCCGGTTATAAATGCCCCGGTGCCGCAAGAAATTAATTTACCTATAACAACAAAAAATGTAATTACGGTAACAGGAACAGCATATGTAACCAATACATTGGGATCAAGAAGAAGTCCTATTGCAACAAAAAAGATTGCGCTGAACATATCTCTTATAGGTTCAATTAGTTTTTCGATTTTGTGAATCTGCCGCGACTCCGCCATTACAGCACCTATTATAAAAGCGCCAAGAGCTATACTGTATCCCATCTTTAATACAATAAGGCAAAAGCCGAAACATATACCAAGAACAGTAATTAAAAGCATTTCGCTGCTTCCGAACTTATCTACATAATTAAGCAAGCGGGGTACTAATAAAATGCCGAGTATTAGGGCAACAACGATAAATATTGCGAGTTTCCCTATAGTTAAAAGAATTGCATCCGCGCTTATTGTTCCAGTTGTACTTACTGCCGAAAGAAGAACTATCATTCCAATTGCCAGAATATCTTCAACAATTAGAATTCCGAAAATTATTTGAGCGAATGGTTCCCGTTTTAGTTTAAGATCATCAAGAGCTTTAATAATAATTGTTGTAGATGAAACCGATAGAATAGCCCCGAGGAAAAGTGAATCCATTCTACTCCAGCTAAAGAACTGACCGATCTGATAGCCTATCCATATCATTAAAACTATTTCCATAACAGCGGCAACTATTGCAGTTGTGCCGACACGCAACAGCTTTTTAATGCTAAATTCCAGACCCAGCGAAAAGAGAAGGAATACAACACCAAGCTCTGCTAAAGTTTTTATTGTTTCTTCATCATGTATTAGATAAAAAGGAGGAGTATAAGGGCCGATAATTACGCCGGCAATAATATAGCCTAGAACAACCGGCTGTTTTAAACGGTGAAATATTATGCTTACTATACCGGCAATAACCATTATTACGGCTAAGTCTTGAATAAATTCCAGGATATGCATTTTGGCTCTCCGGTTTGTTAGAGTCGGTAATTTTTTATTAATATAACAAAAAAATTACCGCTTCTCCTCTGCAGACTAAAAATTAAACCATGAGTAAAGAATGCTCTTTTCTCCAGTCGTTATAGTTCTACCATGACGGCTAAGAATGCAGTTATGTAGCGGAATGGTTCGCTGCATCCTAAAGAAGAACAAATAATATGTAAAAGGCATACCAACTGATTATAAAATTACCTCTTTGTGTTACCTTCCAACCCAAAAACCTCATTTTTGGAACAAAAACGAAGAAATAATGACTTGGAATCGACGATTATTGCTCATTAATCACCGGTTAATGCTCTTTAATCGCCAGTTATTGGTCATTAACTGTCAGTTAATGCTCTTTAATTGATTATTCCGTCTCATTAATTGGTGTTTCCGGGTCATTAATTGATGATTCTGGGTCTTTAATTGATGATTCCATCTCATTAACTGGTGATTCCGGGTCTTTAATTGATGATTCCGTCTCATTAATTGGTAGTTCCCGGTCATTAATTCGTGATTCCAGGTCATTAATCCGGAGTTAATCAGAGCGAAAACCTTACGGCGTTTTCATTCCCTGGCCATCTGTAACAAAAACACACAAGTCCAATTTCATATATTTAGGTAAAAGATTAAGACACATTGCTTATGGCTTCCTTGAAGAAAATAAATGAACTACTGATAGAACATTTTGGAATTCCCAAAAGGCAAAATCCATTGCCGGATCCGCTTGATACTTTAATTGCCACAATTCTTTCTCAGAATACAAATGATAATAATTCTTATAAGGCATTTAATAATCTAAAGAATGCTTTTAAGAATTGGGAAGAAGCCGCAGAGGCAAAAAGAAGTACAATCGAAAAGATTATAAAAGTAGCGGGGTTGGCTCCGGCAAAATCAAAAGCTATTAAAAATGTTTTAGCAGATATAAAAAGTAATTATGGTAAGATGTCGTTGGATTTTGTAAACAATTTAAGCAACGAAGAAATTCTTTCTAAACTTACTTCTTATAATGGAGTTGGCGTTAAAACCGCTTCTTGTGTATTAATGTTTTCGATGAATAAAAATATTTGTCCCGTTGATACCCACGTACACCGTACAACTAACCGAATTGGTCTGGTAAACGAAAAAACTCCCGATAAAACTTTTTGGGTGCTAAATAAAAATCTGCCGGAAGGAGTTGCTCATTCGTTTCATACAAATTTAATTTTACTCGGAAGAGAAATATGCAAACCTACAAATCCTGGCTGCGGTATTTGTCCTCTTAAAAAAGTTTGTAAGTTTGAGCCGAAGAATTTTGAAAAGAATAACACAAAGCCGAATAAAAGAATTTTGCTGCTGGATAATATTGGAATTTAGTATGTCATTTCGAGCGAAGTAGAGAAATGAAGGAACAAGATTAAGATTAAGAACAAGATCAAGAGCGAGATTAAGATCAAGAGGAAAAATGTTTGTAACTAAAAATTCAACACTAAAAACTGAGAACTAAAAAGTGTGGATTATACTCGCGCTGTTAAATCCGGTATCGGAAAGTTTTAGAAGTCTCTTTATAAAAAAAGCGTCAAAAGATGTTGATCCGCTTTTAATATCGTGGTCGAATAATGTAATACCGGCAATAATATTTCCCATTGTTACGGCAATAGCTGTTCTCTTCTTTGATCTGAAACTGCAGTTCAATGCAAACTTTTTAATTGGGTTCACAGGCTCTGTAACAATTCAAATTATCAATTCAATTTTATATATGAGAGCAATTGCAAAAGGCGATATATCTACTGTAATGCCAATGCTGAGCTTCACTCCATTGTTCCTTTTAATTGCTTCACCAATTTTGATAGGAGAATTTCCCGACTCAGCCGGACTAGCCGGAATTTTTCTTGTTGTGTTTGGTTCTTACATATTAAACATAGATTTCAAAAAGATAAGTCTGTTTGCGCCAATAAAAGCAATCTTTAAGAATGAAGGTACTAAATTGATGTTTTTTGTATCCTTCTTTTGGGGAATATCTGGCGCGTTCGATAAACT
>JBHEKZ010000341.1:0-12310 GCA_041859025.1 Melioribacteraceae bacterium
AACCAGATCTTGGAGATAAATTCAAACGGTTATATGCCGAGAATTATCATGTGCATCAGCAATTTGAACGCGGGGAATTGAGCCAGAATGATTTTGTAGCGACAATGCTGGAATGGTTAGAGGGAGCAATTACTGCTGAGGAGTTCTGCCAAGTGTTTTCAAATATTTTTACAATAAACCAAGATGTGGTAGAACTGCTCCCGGTTCTTAAAAAAAAATATACTTTGGTTCTTCTTTCCAATACAAACGAAATGCACAAAAATTATGGTTATGGACATTATGAATTTCTCAATCATTTCGATAAACTGGTGCTATCACATGAAGCGGGAGCTATAAAGCCGGAAGAGAAAATATATAGAACGGTAGAAGCATTCACCCCAAAACCATTTAACGAACATTTCTTTATTGATGATATTCCCGAGTATGTGGAAGGCGCAAAAAAATGCGGCTGGGGTGGAACGCAGTTTGTTGGATATGAAAAGTTGGTCGAAGTATTAAAAGCAGAAGAGATTATGTAGATATGTATAGACGCCATTTATGGCGTCTATAAGTTTTAATTAGTGCCATTTCTTCCAAACATCGGGCTGATAACCTATTGTAACTTCTTTCCCATTTCTAACAATTGGTGTAACTAACAAAAGTGGGTCGGCAAGCAGTTCCTCTTCTAAATTAAAAACCATGAACTGCATATTTCGTTTCTTGTATTGCTTGCCTTCTTTATCAATCAACTCTTCAATTGGTATAACGCGTGTAATGTTATCAAGTTCTCCTTTTGCCAGCCCTTTTTCTGTTAAATCACGAAAATGAAACTGGATTCTCCTTTCCTTGAAGTAACGTTCGGCTTTTTTTGTGTCGTTGCAGCTTTTTGTCCCAAATATTTGAATGTTCATGCTCTCTAATTGCTTTGTTTGACTAGGGCAAAAGTGATATTTTTCACGGCGATAATCAAACAACACTTCACAATTATGGGAAGAAAATGAAACATGCAGCAAAATATTTAATAATAATCTTGGCGGGAATTACATTTATGAGCTGTTCAGAAAATAAACAGAAAAGCGGTGCACCCGCTGATTTTAAATATGCAGTTGAGACTTTTGCAGATTTGCGCATTCAGCGTTACTTCGTTCCAGGTTTTGAAGAGCTAACTCCAAAACAGAAGGAACTTGTCTATTACTTGTATCAGGCATCGCTTGCTGGGCGCGATATAATCTATGACCAAAACTACAAACACAATTTATATATCCGCCGCACTCTGGAAGCGATTGTTAAAACTTATTCGGGTGATCGTACCGCTCCGGAATTTCAGCAGTTTGTGACTTACGTAAAACGCGTTTGGTTTTCGAACGGGATTCATCATCATTATTCGAATAAAAAATTCTTGCCGGAGTTTTCGAAAGAGTATTTAACAAAACTGATAGCCGGCTCGGACGAATTCGAATTTCCACTTCAGAACCAGGAAACACTTGATGATCTTTTGAGAAATGTTTCATCATACATCTTTGACCCTAAAATTGCGCCGACGAAAGTAAATCAAGCGGAGGGTGTTGATTTAATTAAATCTTCCGCGGTTAATTTTTATGAAGGAGTAACGCAGAAAGAGGTTGAAGATTTTTATTATAGAGTTGCTGATGCAAATGAAACAGAACCAATTTCATTGGGATTAAATTCAAGGCTAGCTAAAGAGAATGGACAGCTCATCGAACGTCATTGGAAGACCAACGGCGTATATGCATACGCAATAAGAAAAATTGTTTATTGGTTAAAACAAGCAGTTACTGTTGCTGAAAACGAACAACAGAAAAAATGCTTTGAGCTGCTTATAGAATATTACAATACCGGCGATTTACGAAAATGGGATGAATACAATATCGAATGGGTGAAAGATACAAGCTCGGTTGTCGACTTTGTGAATGGTTTCGTTGAAACATATAACGATCCTCTTGGTTACCGTGCCACTTATGAATCAATCGTTTCGATAAAAGATAATGAAGCTACAAAACGAATCGAAGCAATCAGTAAAAACGCTCAGTGGTTTGAAAGTAATTCTCCGATAGCACAGGAACATAAAAAGCCAAACGTAAAAGGTGTTTCGGCCAAGGTAATTACTGCTGTTGTTGAAGCCGGCGATGCAGCACCTTCCACACCGATAGGCATTAATCTGCCGAACGCAAATTGGATAAGAAAAGAACATGGTTCAAAATCTGTTAATCTTGGTAACATTGTTCATTCCTATAACATGTTTGCGGCAACAAGCGGAGTTCTGCCGGAATTTGCATATTCAAAAGAGGAGATTGAACTGGAAAAAAAACATGGTGTTTTGGCGGATGATCTTCACACAGATATGCACGAAGTAATTGGTCACGCATCGGGTCAAGTGAATCCAGGTGTTGCCGAGCCTCATCAAACTCTTAAAAATTATTATTCAACTCTGGAAGAAGCTCGCGCAGATCTTGTTGCGCTTTATTTTTTATATGATAAGAAACTGGTCGATCTTGGAGTTATGGAATCGCTAGATTGCGGAAAGGTTGCATATAATGATTATATAAGAAACGGGTTGGTTGTTCAACTGGCTAGAATTCCGCTTGGAGAAAACATTGAAGAAGCACACATGCGTAACCGACAGTTAGTCGCTAAATGGGCTTTCGAAATGGGTGCCAAGGAAAATGTAATTGAGAAAAAAGTAAAAGATGGGAAAACATTTTTCGTCATCAATGATTATGCTAAATTGAAAAATTTATTCGGTCAGCTCCTGAGGGAAATTCAAAGAATAAAATCCGAAGGAGATTACAAAGCCGGGAAAGATTTGGTCGAAAATTACGGAGTCAAAGTTGATCCGGTACTTCATAAAGAAATTCTAGAGAGATATAAAAAGCTTAACATAGCTCCTTATGCCGGATTCATTCAGCCAAAACTTGTGCCTGTAATGGAAGGAAAGAAGATTATTGATGTAAAAATTGAATATCCGGAAGATTTTACGAAGCAAATGCTTGAGTATGGAAAAGAGTTTAACTTACTGACAACTTATAATTAATATTTCTTTGTAGAGACGCAGTTAATTGCGTCTCTACAATCATTTTGTTTTAATTCAGTCCACACATTCCATTTGCACAACTGCCGCCGTAGGAAGGAACTCCACAACTTCCATCACTACAAGAAGAGCCGCCTTCATATCCCGAAGAGGACATTGACGCGCTGAAGGACGAAAGAAGTTTCTTAGAGTTTTTTGATTGACAATCCGGACAAATTACTTCTTCTAGATTTGTGCTTGATTTGTGCAGAACATCGAATTTTTTATTGCAGTCGTTACATTTGTATTCAAATATCGGCATAATAACCTCTGTATTTATTTCTGAATCTAATTAGAAATTTGTGTAGAAATCGTTCCAATGTTTTCAATCTCGCCAAAAATTTTATCACCAGGAACAACTCGGCCAACACCTTCCGGCGTTCCGGTGAATATCAGATCGCCCTTTTCCAAAGTCATTCGAGCAGAGATGTGTTTCACACATTGAGCTGCATTGAAAATCATATTTGAGATGGATGTGTTTTGCTTAATAACATCATTTACTGAAAGAGAGATATTCTCGTTTCCTTTAAGCAAGTAATCTTTCTTCAATACAACGTCGCCCAAAACAGCAGCTGTATCGAAGCACTTGGCAAGTGTCCATGGATCACCCTTCTCCTTGAACTTAAACTGCAAATCGCGCAGAGTCATATCTAGTCCAATTGTATAACCATGAATTGCTTTTTCGGCTTCTTCTTCTGTTCCATTCTTGATGTCTTCACCGATGTAAAGCACGAGTTCAACCTCGTGATGAAGGTTTTCAGAGTAAGTTGGATGAATAACCGAGTCGCCGGAAAAAATAACATTTGACGCCGGCTTCAAAAAGATTATTGGAAATTCTGTTGATGCTTCTCCGCCAAGTTCTTTTGCGTGAGCCGCGTAATTGCGCCCGACGCAAACCAACTTACCAATTGCTACTTGTTCTTCGCTATTTTTGAATTTTAGATATTTCATGCTACCTCGTTAGATGAAAAATTTATTAAAAAGATTCAGGCCAGATGCTGGATGCTCGACAACAAAACCAGCATTTAGCAATTAAAAATCCAGTATTAAGTTTTCTGTTCCTTTTTCTTTGCAGCCGGGAAAAGAATGTTATTCAAAATCAGCCTGTAACCGGGGGAATTTTTGAACAAAGCTAAATCTGTTGGGGGATCTCCAACCGCATGTTGATAATCTTCCGGGTCGTGGCCTCCGTAAAATGTAAATGTTCCTCTTCCAAAATTTCCATGTATGTATTTTACTTGATCAGTTCCGGCTCGTTCGCCTAAAACAATCACGGAGTTTTTAATAACTTCCTTCCTAAACATAGAAGTCTGTCCCATGAAACCATGAATTACGTTTAAGTGGTTCTGGGTTAACATTGTTGGAACCGGATCGTACTTTGCAGAGAAATCAAACAATGTGAAAAAATCATTCTGTTCCGGGCCAATTTCAAGCGGGGGAATATCAATATCGCTGTATTCGTAGACAAGAGGATTCATCTCTATTTTAAAATTTTCAAAGGCGAATGTTTGTGTATAATCAACTTTTTCTTGAGCGTTCAAATCCGGCGGGTCGCCGTCATACATTCGGTCTGCAATGTCAACGTTTTGAGTTGCGAGAGAAATATCGTACGAATCTGTCGCTGAACACATGGCGAACAAGAATCCCCCTTGGCCAACATAATTTTTTATTGCGGCAACAACTGCTTTTTCCATTTCGGAAACTTTTTTGAAACCCAGTTTCTTCGATTCATTTTCGTAAACTAACTGTTGTTCAACATACCAAGAGGCTTCGCTGAATGAAGCATAGAATTTTCCGTACTGCCCGGTAAAATCCTCATGATGAAGGTGAAGCCAATCGTATTTTTCCAAATCGCCTCGCAAAATTTCTTCTACCCAAATCTTATCATATTTAACTTCAGCGTAGTCAAGAGCAAGCGTTACTGCATCATCCCAGGGTTTAAAATTTGGCGGAACATAAACTGCGATCCTTGGTGCTTTCTCTAATCTTACAACATCCATATTCTGATCATCGCTTTGTACTAATGCATAAATCTGAACAACTTCCTGTTGTGATAAAGTCTGAAACGAAACGCCTTTAATTCTGCATTTGAGGGCAAGATCGTTAGAATAATCCAGCATGAAAGATCCGCCTCGATAATTTAGAAGCCAATCGGCAGTTGATCCGTTTTGCAAAGCATTAAAAGTTATACCGTATCCCTTCAGATGATCAGTTTGCTGCAAATCCATGAAAATAAGAATTTTGGATTGAGCCCAAGTCAAAGAAATAAAAAAAGTATACAAGAAAAAAAGTGAAATGCGTTTCATTGATTGCTTTTAATAACTATGATGAATTCAGTATCAGTTTAATTTTACTGGTGAATTATAAGAAAAAGCCCGAAATAGTTTCGGGCTTTTGCGGTAAACTTAAGCAGTTTTTCTGTCGCTTTCTATGTAAACGGGTTTTTCGTTTTTAGAAACTACATCTTTTGTAATTAAACACTTGTCCACATTTTCCATTGTCGGCAGTTCGTACATAATCTCTAGAAGTATTGCTTCAACTATTGAACGAAGTGCGCGCGCTCCGGTTTTTCTTTCAATTGCCTTCTTAACAATTTCTTCCAAAGCCATGTTGTCAAACTCAAGATCAACACCTTCCAGAGAAAATAGCTTTTTGTATTGCTTTATAAGAGCGTTTTTAGGCTCTATTAAAATGTTTTTCATAGCTTTCGCATTTAAGTTTGAAAGCGGGGCTATAATAGGTAAACGTCCGACTAATTCCGGTATTAAGCCATACTTAACTAAATCTTCCGGCTGAGATTTCTGAATTAGATTGTCTCTCTCGGTTTCACCTGCAGCTTCTTGTTCGTGGGTATCGAAGCCTATGGGATTTCTATTAATTCTGCTGGCAATGATATTTTCAATTCCGTCGAAAGCGCCGCCGCAGATAAACAGAATATTTTTTGTGTTGACGTTAATTAGGCTTTGTTCGGGATGTTTCCTTCCGCCGCGAGGTGGAACTCCGGCAACGGTTCCTTCTAAAATTTTTAAAAGTGCTTGCTGTACACCTTCACCGGAAACATCCCGAGTTATTGAGGCACTTTCACTCTTGCGAGCAATCTTATCTATTTCGTCAATATAAACGATGCCTTTTTGAGCTTTATCCAAATTATAATCTGAAGCTTGCAGTAAACGGACTAGGACGGTTTCAACATCGTCACCAACATAACCGGCTTCGGTCAAGGTTGTTGCATCAGCAATTGCGAATGGAACATCCAAAATTCTGGCTAAAGTTTGTGCAAGCAAGGTCTTACCAACACCGGTTGGTCCAAGTAGGAGAATATTGCTTTTTTCGATTTCAACATCGTCCATCTCAAAAAGTGAATTGCTGGCATTTACTCTTTTGTAGTGATTGTAAACAGCGACAGCTAAAACTTTCTTAGCTTTGTCTTGATCAATAACATACTCATCTAAACTTTTCTTGATTAAGTCGGGTGTTAGTGAGGAATGGTATGTCTCTTTTTTAGGATAGCTAGTGATGTTATTCTTTAAAATATCAACACTGGTTTTTATACATATATCGCAGATGTACACATCTGGGCCGGCAACCATAGAAGTAACTTCACTGCCGTCTCGCCCGCAAAATGAACATTTTACGCTACGTGGTTCTCGGGAATCGCTCATTTTTGACCGTTTTTAGTTTGAATTCGATTTAGCTCATCTCTTGCATGGTCAAAATAGATGGAGTTTGGGAAATTTTCAAGTAGTTTCTGGAAAGATTTGGAAGATTTTTCGAGATCCACCAAACCGTACAAATAGGTGTTTCCGAGTAAAAAAGTCGATTTTTCGGCGAAAATCGCAAATTTTTCATCAACCGAGAGCTTTTCCAGAATTTGAACTGCAGAAGAAAAATCATTGTCCAAAATAAAAATTTCTGCAAGACGAAATTTTGCGAACTGATTTATAACAAATAGATTATCGTTATCACCTAAAGTTTTGAATTCAGTCGCTGCTTGTTTGTGATTATTCTGTAATAAAAGCAGATCAGCATTTGCAAACTTTAGGAGGTTACTTGAATCTTTTTTTGCTGAGTTAATGAAAAATGAAAGCTCTAAAGCATCATTTGTAAAATCGGCTGATAGATATTGAGTCGCACTTTTTAATGACTCGCTCGCTTCAAAAAACTTTCCTTGCCAGAAAGCAATCCGAGCTATTTGATATTTCGCTTCAAATGATTTTGTTGGATCACTTCTTGGATGTTTTACCGCTTCTTCAAAATATTGTTTAGCAACATCTAGTTGATTCCGGAGCGTTGCAATCTGACCTCGAGCTATGTAAGAATCGACAGTGTAATTTGTAAGAGGAGAAGTTTCAATTACCTTTTTGTAAACACTGTCGGCCTTTGCTAAATCTAACAATCTTAAGCGATATATCTCTGCAATTCTAAACCGAGCTTCAGTTACAGAGCTGTTCTCCTTAAATGAGACAATGAATTCATCATATGCTTTGATTATTCTATTATATTCAGCGGCAAAATAAACGCTGGAAGTATGCAATGGCTTCCATTTTTCAATTTTTGCTTCACATTTTAGATTTAGATCCTCTTCGAGTGTTTTAGCATATCCTAATCTAGCAGATATTTCCAGCGGTGATTTGGAAAAATGATCAAGTATGTATTTATAAGCTTTTGCAGCAATATCAAATTGGCGTCCTCGGAATGCGTCTTGTGCAAATATTATCGTGCGCGTTCCATTTCCGTTAAATTTCCTTTCGGCTTCAGATATTGTGTTAAATGCTTTGTCATACTTTTCGGTTTGAAAATAAACGAAGGAAAGAAAATCGAATAACTCGGCTGTTTCTTTAGAATCAATAAAATTTTGAACAGCTTTAGTCGTTTGTTCGGCAGCTAAAGGTCGATTAAGAAAAATGCTTACGCGTGATTTAGCTGTGGGCAACTGATCCGGTCGAATGTAAATTAGTTCACATAACTCATTTGCCGCATCTGTAAAATTCATGTTTATCGCATAAATATTTGCCAAGTCCAGCATGAATGGAAACGGATCGGGTGAGATTTTTTTTCCGCGCTGCAAATAGTCAATTGCTTTTTCAAAAGCACGATTTTCAATTGCAGCGTTGGCGATTATTCTGTATGCGATAAATGAATTTTGATTAGCTGAAATCCCTTTTTCCCAAGAATCATACGCTTTTTGTGTTTGATCTGAAATAAAATATGCTGTCCCGAGCATACCGTATAATCCCGGATCATTTGGCGAGTCTTTAAGTTTAGCTTCTATTAGCTTTACTGATTCATCATACTTTTTTTGGAGAATTAAAATCCTGTTGAGTGATTCGAAAAAAGTGTAATTCCAGGATTGGAGAGAAATCAACTCTTTGTAGAGCAATTCCGCTTTTTCAAGCTGACCGGCCATTTCATAATTCTGAGCAAGACGGAATTTGTTGTCTACATTAGGATTGTTTTGCGCAGATAAAAAAGCAGACAAACAGATTGATAGTATGAGAAAAAGTTTTTTCATCAAACTATTGTAGATACTTCTCTTCAAAAATGTTTCCGATGTTAAGAATACTGTTTGGATCTAATTTTAGCTTTAGCTTTGCCATTTGTTTAATTGTCTCTTCGCCATACATCATTAGCAGATAATCCCGTTTCATCTTCCCGATTCCATGTTCGGCGGAGACAGTTCCTTTCAAGCGCACTGCTTCTTTACAGATTTCAAAATAAACTTCTTTTGATTTCACAAAGTCGGCTTGATCTTCGGGTAGCATGTTTAAATGGGGATGACAGTTGCCGAAGTGCCCATAAACCACATATTCAATTTTACTTTGCTCGACGAGATTTGTCATCCATTTATAAAAAGGACGAAATTCTTTTACAGGAACAGAAATATCGGTTCCAATTTTTTTTAGACCGCGTCTCGCAACTGTTTCATTTACGCGCCAAGCTATTGCATGACGGAAATCCTTAAATTTTTCTTGTTCTTTTTTATCAACGGCAATCCATGCTTTTTCTGCATCGGCGTTATGCTTGTCGATTAATTCCAGCCATGCTTCCGTTAACTGCTCTTCAGTCTCATCCAGTTCTTGTTCGAACCAAACGCAGCAAGTATCATGTGGAATGGTCGAGTATTCGGGACGGAGAAAATCCAGTGTGAGTTTATCAAAGAATTCCAATGCCCTAGCGGATAGCGTTCCATTATTCCAAGTTATATTTCTTGCTTCATCTATAAAATTGAATGCATCATCCTCGGTAGGAAAGAACACAACACATGAAAGAATGTTGTCGTTGTATTCAAGTAACTTCAGCTTAAGCTCAGTAATAATACCGAGGGTCCCTTCCGAACCGATGAAAAGATCTATCAAATCCATATTCGATTTACAGAAATATCCCGAGGCGTTTTTTGTGTTAGGCATTTCAAATATCGGCACAGAAATAACTACTTCATTTCCTTGTTCAGTTAATAAACTGGCTGAATAGTTCTCAATTTTCTGTTTTCCTCTTTCTATGTAAACTGTCTCTCCGGTGGGAAGCGCAAGGCGCAATCCTAGTACATAGTCTCTGGTAGGTCCATACTTAAAAGTTTTTGCGCCGGAAGAATTTGTAGCAACAGTGGCGCCCACAAAACAATTTCGCTCGGTTGGATCGGGAGGATAAAATAATTTGTGTTCCTCTACGTAATCTTGCAAGTCTTTTAGTATAACTGCAGGCTGAACTCGAACAAATTTATCAACTTCATTCAGTTCTAAAATCTTATTCATTTTTTCCAGTGAGAGAACAACTCCACCTTCCGGTACTCTACCGCCATTCAAGCCGGTACCGTTTCCAGAAACGGTACAGCGGGTTTTGGTTGAATTGCATTGTTTCAATAATTCAACAATTTCATTTTCTGTTTCGGGTAGAAAGATTTTCTCGGCAGTGCCGCTGTAATTAGAAGCGTCTGTTAAATAATTCTGAAATTCTTCGGGATCGGTTTTGTATATCATCTTTACTCTGTCGGTTTGTTGTGCTGTTTCATTATTGCTTTCCAAGTTTCCATATCTAGAACTTCAGATTCTTCAATCAGCATTATTGGAATATCATTTTCAATCTTATAGCGACGTCTGGAGTTTTTATCAACAGAAACAAGAGTGTAACCATCAAGAACTAAATCTGCTTTTGTTTCCGGACAGCATAGAATATCTAGTAAGTCTTTCGATATCATAATTCACCTTTGAAGGATTTTCTATTAAATTTAGTGGAGATTTTATAAATAAATGTAAACAAAATATGACTGATGAGAAACTTTTCCAGGAATTTCCAGTTCTATCCACGGATAGGTTGCTGTTGAGACAATTAGTGCCATCAGATGCTCAAGATATTCTTGAATATGCAAGCGTTCATGAAGTGGCGAAATTCTTGATTTGGAACCCTCATACGAAAACAGAGGACTCACTAGATTTTATTCGTTTTGCGCAAGAACAATATGAATCAAGTAAATCAATCATTTGGGGAATAGAATTTAAATCGGATAAAAAACTGATCGGCACAATAGATTTGCGTGACTTTAATTCACCGCACCGTTGCGGAGATGTAGGTTATGTAATTTCGAAAAATTACTGGAACAAGGGAATAATAACTGAAGCCTTCAGAGAGCTGATTCGGTTTGGGTTTTCGGAATTGAACTTGAACAGAATCGAAGCTCATTGCGAGGAAGAAAATACCGGCTCTTGGAAGGTTATGGAAAAATCCGGTTTGAAGTTCGAAGGCATTCTTCGAGAAAAGGTTTTCTTTAAGGAAAGATATCACACAATGAAAATGTATTCAATTCTACGTAAAGACTGGATTAATCAATGACGAAAATAAAAATCTGCTGTATCTCCAGTATTAAAGAGGCCGAACTTGCAATTAAGTATGGCGCCAATGCAATTGGGCTTGTCTCCTCAATGCCAAGCGGTCCTGGTGTTATAGATGAAGAGTTAATAACAAAAATTGCCGCAACGGTTAGAGGACGTATTGAAACTTTCCTTTTGACTAGCAAAAGAAGTGC
Organism: Melioribacteraceae bacterium; assembly: GCA_041859025.1. Lineage (GTDB taxonomy): Bacteria > Bacteroidota > Ignavibacteria > Ignavibacteriales > Melioribacteraceae > Stygiobacter. The sequence goes on from JBHEKZ010000341.1 coordinate 11,088, forward strand.
GGGTGAAATTATTGCGCAATTAAAAAATGCCGGAACTTCAACCGTACAGATATGTGATTCAATTTTGGAAGGAACCCATAACGAAATCAAAGACCAACTACCTGGTATAAACGTAGTTCAGGTTATCCATGTAGTTGATGAAGACTCTGTAGAAGAGGCAATCGCAGCTGCAAAAACTGCCGATGCTCTGCTTCTCGATTCGGGAAATCAGAAGCTTGCCGTTAAAGAGTTAGGTGGAACAGGCCGAACACATAATTGGGAATTAAGCAGAAGGATAGTTGAAAGCGTGACAATTCCAGTTTATTTGGCGGGAGGTTTGAAACCGGCAAATGTTAAAGATGCTATAAACTCGGTCCATCCTTTTGGCGTGGATATTTGTTCAGGTTTAAGGACAGATGGTAAACTGGATGAAGCCAAATTAAGTGAATATGTGAAACTCGTTAAGTCTTGCGGTTAATCATTTATCTGAAGCTTAAATCCGGTGCCGTGAACATTTACGATTTCAATAGATGAATCATTTCTAAAATAATTGCGCAGCTTTGTAATGTACACATCCATACTGCGGGCGGTAAAATAATTATCGTTTTGCCATATTCTATTTAAGGCGACTGATCTCTCCAAAACATTATTCTTATATAAGCAAAGTAGGTTTAGCAGTTCTGCTTCTTTTGATGTTAGCTTTTGCTCGAAGCCGTCATGTTTTAGTAAACGTTTTTCAAAATCGAAACTGTAGCTCCCTACAGAAAATTTACTTTGGGAAATTTCAGTCTCTGAAGAAGACGATCTTTTAAGAATCACTTTTATACGCAGCAGCAGTTCTTCCATACTGAATGGCTTGGTGATGTAATCATCCGCGCCTAGTTTTAGTCCTTTTAATTTATCCTCAATCATAACTTTAGCGGAAAGAAAAAGAAACGGTGTCTTGGGATTGAACTCTTGAATTTTTTTTGCAAGAGTAAAGCCATCCATCTTGGGCATCATAATGTCGAGTATGCATAAATCATAATCACTTTTTTGATAGGCAGCAAAACCTTCTTCTCCGTTAAATGCGGATGTAACGCTATAACCTTTTACTTCAAGAAATTCTTGCAGAATTGTGCTGAGGTTTTTGTCGTCTTCAATTAACAATATTTTTGTTGTGTTTTTCATTTCACTGGAAAACTTACCTTAAACGTAGACCCGACATCAATCTGACTTTCAACTATGATTGTTCCTCCGTGAAG
>JBHEKZ010000538.1:0-10307 GCA_041859025.1 Melioribacteraceae bacterium
GGGGTTGCGTTTAGTTCCTTTGCAATAATCATTTTGATTTTTGTATTTGTATTCAAAGAAACTTTGCCAATTTTTTCTCCCCAGGAACAAACAGCAACTAAAACAGAATTTTTACAATCCGAATCTTATGGGGACGAGCCTGCAACTGAATCATCTTCTGAAATGAATAATTATTCTTCCTTTACAGAAGATAAGAAGGATGTTGCAGATTGGAAAAATTTAGGGGGCAAAGAGTGGCAGCCAGTTGGTGAATCACCTAAGTATGGATTAATTTCGTTAGTTATTGGAAGCCTGAAAGTTACATTAATTGCAATTTTTATTGGAGCGCCTTTAGCAATTCTTGCTGCTATTTACTCTGCGCTTTTTGCCGGCAAACGTATTAAAGAGGTAATTAAACCAGTAATTGAATTGTTAGCAAGCTTTCCTTCTGTAGTGGTTGGTTTTTTTGCTTTGGTAACTTTGGCTACATTTTTTCAAAATATGTTTGGATGGACTTTTAGGCTAAATTCTTTTGTTGGTGGAGTGGCAATGGCGCTGGCTGTAATTCCAATTATTTATACTGTGACTGAAGATGCAATTGCAGCAATTCCTAAATACATGATGGAAGCTAGCCTTGCTCTTGGCGCAAATAAATGGCAGACAGCATTGTTTGTAATTCTACCAGCTGCTACGCCGGGAATATTTGCTGCACTTCTTTTAGGATTTGGCAGAGCTTTCGGAGAGACAATGATTGTCTTAATGGCTACGGGAAACGCGCCACTATCGACATTAAATCCATTTGAGCCGGTTCGAACTCTTTCAGCTACGATTGGCGCTGAAATGGCTGAAGTGGTTGTTGGTGATACTCACTACACAGTTCTTTTTCTTATCGGGTCACTTCTTTTCGTAGTAACTTTTTTGATCAATGCAATTGCTGAATTTTATGTGCGCGCCAAGTTGATGAAAAGGTTCAGAGGAGAATGATGAACAATAAAATACTCGGTAAATCAATTATTGCCTTCTCATTTATTTCGGTAGTGTTAATTATCTCAGCGTTAATTTTTATGCTGCTCGAAATTTATTTAGGAGGGCGCTCATATCTTTCATGGGAATTTTTAACTCAACCTCCTAGAGAAGGTATGACTGAAGGAGGAATTTTTCCCGCAATTGTTGGTACAGTTCTTCTTGTAATAATTATGTCAATTGCATGTATTCCAGTTGGAACAATTACAGCAATTTATTTGAACGAATATGCAAACAAGAAATCAATTTTTACCAAAATGATTCGCTTTGCTGTCAATACATTATCCGGCGTGCCCTCTATAGTTTTTGGATTATTTGGGTTAGGATTCTTCATTCAGTTTGTTGGTGCGGGGATGGATAAAATTTTCACACCTGCCGGCGAATTGAACTGGGGGCAGCCTAATATACTATGGGCGAGTTTAACAATGGCATTCTTAACCATTCCTATAGTAATAGTATCAGTAGAAGAGTCCCTTAAAACAGTTCCTAATGATTTACGCGCCGGCAGTCTTGCTTTAGGCGCAACTAAATGGCAAACTATATGGAAAGTTGTTCTGCCGAATTCAATTTCGGGAATTCTAACTGGAACAATTTTGGCCATAGGCCGTGGAGCCGGAGAGGTAGCTCCAATTTTGTTTACAGGTGCGGCATATTTTCTTCCCCACCTTCCATCTAAGCTTACCGATCAGTTTATGAATCTAGGCTATCATATTTACGTAATGACTACACAATCGACTGACGTTGAGGCAACCCGCGGAATTCAATATGCTACAGCATTTGTTTTATTAGTTTGTACTTTCTCTTTATCATTTATTGCAGTTATTGTTCGTTATAGATTTAGAAAAAAAATAATTACTTAGGAATTTTGATGACTGAAACACCCAAAATTATTACAGAAAATCTTAACCTATATTACGGAAAGAAAAGAGCGCTTAATGGAATTACTCTTTCAATACCTGCCAACCGTGTTACAGCGTTAATCGGTCCGTCGGGTTGCGGCAAATCTACATTCCTTCGCTCATTGAATAGAATGAATGATTTAATTGATGGTGTAAAGATTGATGGAAGTGTTTTAATTGATGAAACTAATATTTACTCGTCGGCAATCGATGTTGTTGAGCTTAGAAAAAAAGTCGGAATGATTTTTCAAAAATCTAATCCTTTTCCAAAATCTATTTATGAAAATGTAGCTTTCGGGCCAAAGATTAATGGTATCAAGAACAAAGCTGATTTGGACGAAATTGTAGAAAAAAGTTTAACCCGTGCCGCTCTCTGGAATGAAGTGAAAGATGATTTAGGCAAAAGCGGCTTATCACTTAGCGGCGGACAGCAGCAGCGGTTATGTATTGCGCGGGCACTAGCTGTCGATCCGGAAATTCTACTTATGGATGAACCGGCAAGTGCGCTTGACCCTATTTCAACAACCAAAATTGAAGACTTAATTTTTGAGTTAAAAAATAATTACACAATCATTATTGTTACTCACAACATGCAGCAAGCTGCAAGGGTGAGCGATTATTGTGCTTTCTTTTACATGGGCGATTTAATCGAATTCACAAATACAAAGAAAATGTTTACTGCTCCGGATAAACAACAAACAGAAGATTACATCCGCGGTAGATTCGGATAAGAGAGGAAATTATGCAAGAACATTTTAGTCAAGAAATTGAAAACCTAAAAACTAATCTTATTAAGATGGCTTCGGTAGTTGATGATATGGTTGAAAAAGCCATTAAAGCTCTCGAAACCGGCGATGTGGAACTCTGCAAAGGAATCAAAGCTAAAGATTTAGAAGTGGATGCTTACGATAATCTGATTCAGACGCAGTGCGAAAATACATTGGCTCTCTTTACTCCTTTTGCAAGCGACCTTCGTTTTGTAATGTCTGTTTTGATGATCAACAATCAACTTGAGCGTTGCGGTGATATTGCGGTGAATATTGCCCAGCGTGTTAAAAAAACAGCTGGTTTCAACGCTCTAATACAAGAATCACAAATATTGGAAGAAGCAAAACGCGCTAGAGAAATGTTAAAGAAGGCAATAGACTCTTTCATTCACAATAATAGTGAGCTTGCAAATGAGGTTTTGGCTAGTGATGAAGCTGTTGATAAGCTAAACAAACAGAATTTTAAGTTCCTAGTCTCGAAGATGCAAAATGATAGCTCCATTATTGAAGCCGGTGCGCATTTGATAATACTAACTAGACAAATTGAACGGCTGGCTGATCATGCAACAAATATCGCTGAAAACTTAGTTTTTTATGTGGAGGCTAGATTGGTAACGCACTACAAAAAGCTTAATAAACCGCCTAAAGAATAGTTTTTTACCAAATAATTGGAGAATAATTTCATTCTCTTCGAAAGTTTCTACATTTCAATAGTCTAAATTTTTGCTTCCTTGCCGTTCATTTATTATTTTGTGAGCAATAACGTTCTAAAGAGAAATGAATGGCAATAGTTAAACCAAAAAAACTAAAACATGGAGAAGTAATTGGTATTATCTCTCCAGCCTCCTCTCCTGATGACCTAACCAGAATTAACCGCGGTGTTACCTACTTAGAAAAACTCGGCTATCGTGTTGAAGTTGGGAAAAATGTTGGATCGAAAGAAGGTTACTTAGCCGGATCAGATAAGCAGCGTTTAGATGATTTGCATGATATGTTTCGTAATAAAAATGTACGTGCAATCTTTTCAGTTCGCGGTGGTTACGGTTCCGGAAGACTTTTAGACAAAATCGATTACAACCTCATTAAGAAAAATCCTAAAATTTTTGTCGGTTACAGTGATATCAACGCGCTTCAATCTGCGTTCTTTACCAAAACCGGATTGATCTCTTTTGCCGGACCAATGGTAGCTGTTGATTTTCATGAGGAAGTTAGTTCTTTTACAGAAGAAATTTTCTGGCGCACGATTACTTCCGATAAAAAAATTGGAAAACTTCATAATCCACACAATGAAAAATTCTTTACCCTTAACAAGGGCAGAGGCGCAGGAAGAATTATTGGAGGGAATTTAAGCCTCCTTACTTCGTTAATGGGAACAGAGTATTTCCCGAAGATGAAAGATGCTATCCTATTACTCGAAGACATCGGCGAAGCTCCATACAGAGTTGACCGTATGCTGAATCAATTACGGCTTGCAAAATTGTTCAAGCAAATAAAGGGAGTAATACTTGGGCACTTTGTTGACTGTGTAGAAAACGATCCCTCGAAGGCTTCTTTTACTTTAAATGAAGTGATTATTCAATATTTTCCTAGCCAACTTAAACTGCCGGTGCTGTACAATGTTAAACATGGGCATATCAAAGACAACATTACAATCCCTTACGGAGTTAAGTGTACACTGAATGCATCATTAGGATTTATAGAAATTACGGAAAATGCGGTTAGTTAAGGCTAATCGCATTCCTTCTCCTCTTTTCCATAATTAGGATAATCCAGTTTAACCTTCTCTTTTTTAAGAAAAACAACTCTCCGTTAATCATTTTTAACCCAAATCCAGTTCATTTCCGGTGGTATGGTTATTGACGAAATGAGAAAGACCTAAATTTTGGATTGTTATGGAATTTATAGACGAATCTCTGATTTTTTCGCTGATAGAAGATGCTAAACTAAATAGCCGAGAATTGCAAAGGGAAATATTGCAAAAATCGCGAGATGCAAAAGGGTTGACACTTCAAGAAAGTGCTGCTTTGCTTAACATATCAGATCCCGAATTGTTAGAAGAAATGTATCACACGGCTAAGGAAGTAAAAGAAAAGATTTACGGTAATCGGCTGGTACTTTTTGCTCCCCTTTATGTTACTAATCTTTGTGTAAACAACTGCATGTATTGTGCATTTAGAAGAGACAACAAAGATTTAATCCGCAAAACTCTAACACTAGATGAAGTTAGACAAGAAACTGAATTTTTAGTCGGTCAAGGACATAAACGGGTATTGCTTGTTTGCGGTGAGCATCCAAAGAAAGCAAGTATGGATTTTATCGGCGAATCAGTAAAAACTATTTACGATGTGAATGTTAATGGCGGGAATATCCGCAGAATAAATGTTAATGCCGCACCAATGAGTATTGAAGATTTTAAAACACTTAAAAGTTTTGGAATAGGCACCTATCAATGTTTTCAAGAGACATATCATTACGAAACATATATGGCAATGCATCCCGATGGGCCTAAACGTGATTACGCTTGGCGTTTATTTGCAATGGATAGAGCATTACAAGCAGGTATTGATGATGTTGGGGTAGGGGCTTTATTCGGATTGACGGATTGGCGTTTTGAAACTTTGGCATTGCTAAGCCACGCATTCAATTTAGATGAACGCTTTGGTGTCGGTCCACATACAATGTCTGTTCCGCGTCTTGAACCGGCATTCAACGCGCCGGCAGCTCACAAACCCCCATTCGCTGTTGATGATGCTAACTTCAAAAAACTAATTGCAGTAATTCGCTTGGCAGTCCCATACACCGGAATTATCTTATCTACACGCGAACGTGCCGAACTTAGACGAGAACTGTTCAATGTAGGAATATCTCAAATAAGCGCGGGAAGCAGAACTTCACCAGGCGCGTATAAAGAATCGCAAGAAAGTTTGGGTGAGCATGAAATGGAACAGTTTCAGCTTGGCGATCACAGAACGCTTGATGAAGTTGTAAAAGATGTATGCGATTTGGGCTACATGCCAAGCTTCTGTACTGCTTGCTATAGAAGTGATAGAACCGGTGACAGATTTATGGAGTTTGCAAAATCAGGCACAATTGGAAAAATATGTGTTCCAAATGCGATATCAACATTTCAAGAATACGCAAATGATTTCGCTTCCGAAGTAACTAAAGAAACTGCAAATTCATTTATCAAAAGTGAAATGGAAAAACTTGATGGCGCTACAAGACACAAAACAGAAAAGATGGTTGACCGTGTTAATAATGGCGAAAAGGATGTGTTCTTTTAAGCAATGAATCTGAACGAACTTTTACATAAAGACGAACTGAATCGCGATGAAATTATTTATCTTCTTAATCTAACAGGCGAAGAAGATTTACAGCAGCTTTATAACCGTGCTGATGAAGTGCGTTCTCAATTTTGCGGAGATGAGGTTCATCTGCGCGGAATAATCGAAATATCCAACTTCTGTGAACAGAACTGTGTTTACTGCGGGCTGCGCAATGATAATGATTCTTTACCTCGTTATAGAATGACTCCCGAAGAAGTAATTGAGACTGCTCGCACAATTACGAATCTTGGAATTTTTACTATCGTACTGCAGTCCGGAGAAGATACTCATTTCGATTCCGATATTATCTCATATATTATTTATCAGATTAAACAAAAATCCAATGCGGCAATTACATTAAGTTTAGGCGAACGTCCTTTTGATGAATACCGTGCTTGGAAGATTGCCGGCGCCGACAGATATTTATTGAAGCATGAAACAGCAAATCCGGTTTTGTATGAATCGTATCATTTGAAGCAAAAACTTTCTGAGAGATTAGGTCATCTTAAATTTCTGAAATCGATTGGTTACCAGATCGGCTCCGGTAATTTGATTGGACTTCCGATGCAGACTGTTGAAGACCTTGCTGATGATATTTTATTATGTAAGGAATTGGATCTGGATATGGCTGCATTCGGCCCATTTATTCCTTCGCCAAAAACTCCATATCAGAATAAAACAATTGGAACTTCCGAGCTGACTCTTAAAGTTACAGCAGTCGCTAGATTAGTTCTGAAAAAAGTGCATATACCGGCTACAACTGCTCTTGATACAATTGATCCAATTGGACGTGAGCGCGGGCTAACTGCCGGCGCAAATGTTGTTATGCCCGATTTAACACCATTCCCGTACCGTTCACAATATCAAATCTATCCCGATAAAAGAGGCAGCCAAAGCGATCCGCTGGAAAGCACCGCCCAAATCAAAAAAAGGATAGAAGACCTCGGCAGGAAAATTTCCTACAAAAGGGGCGATTCCTTAAAACAGGATGCACAACCTTCAGTTTAGCACTTCTTTGCTTTCTCATTTGATTGTATATTTGCGCCGTAAAAAAAGTTAAGGAAATACTATGAAAAAATTTTTCCCGGCGCTTCTTATTGCGCTAATTATGGTTACAGCATGTAACTCAAATAAAGATATGGAAACATTTAATGCAGCAGAGAAAAAGTACAACGATAAAAAATATTCTGAAGCGCTGACTGATTATAAATTAGTAATAGAAGAGTATTCATCAAGCGATTATGCAGCAAAGAGCTTAATGAGAGTTGGATCTATGTATCAGATGTTTCTCGTCCCGAATATTCAATCTGATGAATCAAACAAGAAAGCTGTTGAATATTATCGCAATCTTTACAAAAACTTTCCGAAATCTGAAGAAGCACCAAAAGCTCTTTTCATGTCGGGCTTCATTCTTGCCAACAATCTGAACAAACTTGATGAAGCAAAAATGGCTTACCAGACCTTTTTAGATAAGTTTCCAAAGCATGAATTAGCTCCACAAATAAAAATTGAATTGGATAATCTTGGCAAAACTCCGGAAGAGATCTTAGAAAATAAATTATCGTCGAAGTAGTGTCAGTTAAAGCGCAAGACTTTAAAAAATTCCTTGACCCGGCTGTAATTTCCAAACTCAAAACACTTGAGCTGCGCGCTCGGATGGTTGTTGAGGGTTTTATGGTAGGGTTACACAAAAGTCCTTACCACGGATTCAGCGTCGAGTTCAGTCAGCACCGTCCCTATATGCAGGGAGATTCGCTAAAGAATGTTGACTGGAAAGTATTTGCCAAAAGTGAAAAGTATTTTATCAAGCAATTTGAAGAAGAGACAAATCTCATAAGCCACATTTTTGTGGATGTCAGCAAGTCCATGAATTTTAAGTATGACGGAAAAGTAACAAAGCTTGATTATGCTACAAATCTTGCCGCGGCATTAAGCTACATTATGATTAACCAGCAAGATTCCGTAGGCTTAGTTACATATGCCGATGAAATTCAGAGCTATTTACCTCCAAAGTCCAGCAGGATTTACTTAACAAATCTCTTAACTGTACTTGCTAAAGTTAAACCGGAAGGAAAAACAAATATTTCCCGTTGTCTGGCTAGTGTTGCCGAAAAAATTAAAAAGCGGGGACTTACAATTATAATCTCCGATTTTTTTGATGACATCGAAACAACTATTTCCGCTCTCAAACAAATTCACTTTAAGAAGAATGAAGTAATTGTGTTTCAAATTTTGGATCCGATAGAAAAGAGTTTCGGTTTTGACCGCGATGCAATTTTTGTTGATATGGAAACTGAAGAAAAACTTTCTTCCCAGCCGCACCACATTCAGAAAGCCTATCAGGAAGCGATGAAGGAATTTCTCGGCAGAATCAAATCCGAGTGCTTGAACCTTGGTATTGAATACAATTTGATAGATACAAACCAGCCGTTTGATAAAGCTTTGATGAGTTATTTCTCAAAAAGGACGAAATTAAGTTGAAATTCTGAGTTGTTTAGTTATCAAACTTAATCCCCTTAATTGCGTCTTTTTTTCGTAAATTTGCCCCCTCAATAAGTGTAATTTTATAAGTAAAGGAGTTTTAGTGAAAGCTATTCGTAACATAGCAATAATTGCTCACGTTGATCATGGCAAGACTACGCTTGTAGATCAAATTTTGAAACAATGCTCGGTTTTTAGAAGCAACCAGGTTGTTCGTGACTGCTTTTTGGATTCAAACGATCTTGAGCGGGAACGAGGTATTACAATTTTAGCAAAAAACATAAGCATTCCGTATAAAGAATATAAAATCAATGTGATTGATACTCCCGGTCACGCGGATTTCGGCGGGGAAGTAGAACGCGTTCTTAAAATGGCGGATGGAGTTCTTCTTCTAGTAGATTCATTTGAAGGACCAATGCCTCAAACCCGTTTTGTTCTGGAAAAAGCTCTAGGGCTGCACCTTAAACCTATTGTGGTTATCAATAAAATTGATCGTCCTGATAATCGTCCTTTGGAAGTTCTTGATGAAATCTATGATTTATTTATTGAACTAGGCGCTGACGAAAACCAGCTCGATTTTCCATTTGTTTACGCAAGCGGAAGAAATGGCTGGGCAGTTAAAAGCTTAGAAGACCCAAGAAAAGATTTAACTCCTCTTCTCGAAAAAATCATTAAGAAAATTCCTGCGCCAAAAGTTGAAGAAGGTCCGGTGCAGATGCAGACAACCTCTTTGGACTACAGTGATTACGTTGGCAGAATAGGTATAGGTCGTGTGTTTAGAGGTACATTAAACAAAACTGCAAAACTGGTTATTATCAAGCGCGATGGAACAATTAGAAATACTGCAATAAAACAGCTGTTTGTCTTCGATGGAGTAGGACGTGCAGAAGTTGAGGAAGTTGAAGCCGGTGATATTTGCGCTGTGGTTGGAGTTGAAGATATTGACATTGGCGATACTATAGCAGATTTTGAAAATCCAGAACCGCTCCCGATTATTTCTATTGATGAACCTACAATCAGCATGACTTTTACAGTGAACAATTCGCCATTTTACGGACAAGAAGGAAAGTTAGTTACTTCCCGTCAAATTCGCGATAGACTGTATAAAGAGCTAGAACATAACGTAGCGCTAAGAGTTCAAGATACAAGTTCACCGGACTCGCTGAAAGTTTCCGGCAGGGGACTTTTACCTCTTTCAATTCTTATTGAAAATATGAGAAGAGAAGGATTTGAACTTCAAATTAGAGAGCCTAGGGTTATCTATAAAGAAATCAATGGTAAAAAAGCTGAGCCGATAGAAATTTTAGTGGTTGATGTTCCCGGTGAATACGCTGGCAAGGTAATTGAACTTGTTGGCCAAAGACGCGGCGTAATGGTTAAGATGGATAATAAAGGTAATATGCAAAAGTTAGAGTTCCATATTCCATCGCGCGGTATTATGGGTTTAAGAACAAAAATGTTAACTGCAACAGCCGGCGAAGCTGTGATGCATCATAGATTTTTCCAGTACGAATATTTCAAAGGAGCTATTGGAGAGAAGAAAAACGGCGCGTTAATTTCTATGGATCAAGGTCCCTCAACTGCATACGCAATAGATGGACTTCAAGACCGTGGAAAATTCTTTATTGAACCGGGTGATGTCGTTTACAAAGGACAAATTATTGGCGAGCACAGTAAAGACATCGATATTGAAGTTAACGTACAAAGAGGTAAAAAGCTTTCAAATATGCGTGCTAGCGGCAGCGATAAAGCCGTAAAAATTGTACCTGCAATAAAATTCTCACTTGAAGAAGCTTTAGAGTATATTCAAGATGATGAGATGGTGGAAGTAA
>JBHEKZ010000373.1:0-4773 GCA_041859025.1 Melioribacteraceae bacterium
AAGGCACACGAAGAATTCTTGAAACATCATAAGTTGTATCTCCCCCGCAAAGCACTGCAATTCTTTTTAAAATCCCCTCGACTTTACCGATACTCTCCTTGTCAAGTTTCAACGGTTTATCTAATAACCAATAAACATGTAATCCATTACCGCTATCAACAACAATTGAAGGATCCAAACCAAGGTTCATTAAATGAGTAATAGCTTCATCTTTGGAAGCAAAGAAAGAGTTCTTTTTATGGCCCTCACTTCCAACGTCTATATCTATAAATAAAGCAGGAAGAAATGAACAATTTTCCTTTTTTCCATTAGTTGCAGTTTCACGAACTGAAACTCCGAAGAATATATCATTCTTATTATGAAGCTTATATATTTCTTCTCTAATTTTACATTCAAGTTCCTTCATCGGAATGAATATTGTATTTATTGGTTTCCCATTTTTGAACGGTCTTAATTCAACAAATCCTTCACTTACACTTTGAAAAAAATATTTAAAGAATTCGATTGTTAATGTTGTGTTGTTTTCAGAGTTCATTTTTGATTCCTTTGTTTTGTTTCTAAATACTCAATCAAAATCATCCGAATAAGAGAACTAAAGCTTACTCCTTTCGAATCCGCTATTATTCTTAACCTAGATATACTTAAGGCATCGAGCCTCGACTGAATAGAACTGGTTTTGTTCATTACTTTTCTCCATATTTTTATTCAACAATTGAGTTTAAAACTCATGCTGTTAATAAAACAACTCAAATAGGAGTAGTCAATTATATCAGAACTTAAAGCGATTTAACATTGGAGCGTGTTGCAAAATATTATTGCAAAATCGTAGCAGATGAATTGCAAATGCATTTAAAGTGATTTTAAATTCATCAAGATCGATTTTACTCGGTGCGATTATGGCACATATTGAAAGGTTTTTAAATCTGAAGTTGTGAAATGCGTTTTAAAATGAGTGCGGGGTTTTAAAGTCAAATTTAAATCGGTGAAATTAGGTTTCTGAGCTCTCGTAAAAAAAAGTGAAAAATATTTTTTAAAATGCTGTTTTTTTTAGGTGCGTTTCAAAAGTCGATTTCTTGTTGTAAATATTTCAAGGAATGTTGAGCAGAAATAGATGCCCGGACAATTATTGAGGGGTCAATTCCGATTTTAGACAACCAACCTTTCACATAAGAAGACTGATTTTCGAGCACCGAATTTGAAATTCCGCACAATCCACAGAGATATGCCGAGCCTATTTCCGCAACCAACTCCTCTTCCGCAACGTCAAGCTGGCGATTTAATCTTGCCGGATGAGCAGTCCAATGTATAAGCTCATGGAATAGTGCTGAATAATACTCTTCCCTTGAATCGAAATCATTGATCATCGGAATGGATATGTAATCTTCTACTTGCGAATAATAGCATCTGCTTATGTTATGCTTAATAGTTGGCCGTATTGGAAGGCTAGCTATCAGTTCTTCACAAGGAACAATCTTTAATTCATCGGAAGTATCGGCAAATAAACTTGTTTGACTAAGGTTAAACGCATAACTATAGCGAATAAATGGAACCCGCTTGATTTCTTCTTCACTCACAGCTACATCATTCACAGTCCAGTAAACAACCAAATCACCTTTTGTGCCGGAATTAACAACTCCCTTACAGTTCTTACACTGTAGGAACGTTATATAATACTGACTTGGGTAATCGTTTGTAAGTAAGGAGAGAAAGTTTATTCCTTTATATGGTTGTTTTGTAATGAAGTTCATGGGCAAACCACTTTTCCAAGATTTTCTCCAAGGAAGAGTACCTTCGTTTATTTTGGCAATAATCTTTTCTGTGATGTGGTTATAAATATCAGCTCTATTCATATCAAATCTCAATAATTATTTTGCTTAGAACGTGCAATGAATAAGGTTATCGCTATTTTCTCAGAATCAGCCATACCATTAAGCTCTTTGGATATTTCAAGAGCATCTTTGTAACAGTTAAGCATGATTTCAAAGAAACGATCGTGTGATTCGGTTTCTTTTGGTGAGTCGCTAGTTGTTTGAGAAACGGCAACCGGGACTTTTGCATCGGCTAGTTTTACTTCATAAGTGGTAACTAGTTTACTGCCTCTTTGAGAAGCAAGCTTAGTAATTGTTGCGCGCGAACCCTTTTTCAAAGATTTAATCTGCTCATGTACTTCTGCTGTTGGAAAGAAACTATACTCAATTCCTTTAACTGAAACTGCATATAGGTTATAATTACCATAGCTGCTGTTTCCAGAAACTGGTTCATCATAAAGCAGTTCAATATCAACCGACTGATTGAGTGGAAGTTCTAGTTTTGTTCTTTGTGTCATTTAGTACCTCCTTGGTTATAATTTTAAATAAGTCTTTTTTCTACAAATGATGTGTAAGTGTTTTCAGCAAAGATTATGTGATCAAATACTGATATGTCAATGATCTTTCCAGCTTCGACTAATTTCTTTGTAAGTAGGATATCTTCGTTGGATGGTTCGTTATTTCCGCTTGGATGGTTATGTGCTACTATTATATTAGCACACGTTGCAACTATAGCCCCTCTGAATACTTCGCGTGGATGAACAATTGATGCGTTTAATGTCCCCTCTGAGATGATGTCGAAGCCGATAACGTTATTAGCTGTGCTTAACCAGAATACTATGAATCGTTCTCTTACTTCTCCGTCAAATAAAAACGGAAATTGGTAAACACTTCTTGCGGCGAGGTGATCTTAATTTTACTGTTAGTCAATTCTGGATATGTTATTGATGCATCTTTGAATTTCCATGTAACGGTTTTAATGTGGTGTTTCATAAAAGTTACTCCTTAATTGTTGTTTATTAAATAAACTTGTTTTATTTGATATAGTTGAGGCCCAAAACCTTCTTTGCTTATTAAACTATACATTCACACACTTTTTAGTGGGACATTTATTGTGCTTAATTGTTAATTTGTAACTAAGTAAAGATTGAAAGGATGATGAAAAGAATAACAGATCTTATAAAAGATGAGATGATGTCTAGGATGTATGAAAATGAATATGAGCTGACTGGAAAGTATGATGCAATTTCAACTCATAGAATAAAGGAATTCTTCAAATCCATAGGATATAAAATGCCAACCTTGCAAATTAAAACTACGTTCAAATTACCAGAAACGCTCAACCTATTCCAAAGTGTTATCTATAATACTCTGGTACATTACAAACACGAGAAACTGAAAATATTTGAAAGTGGAAAAGTTGGAGATCATGAGTATGATGTCGTTCTACCAGAAGAACATCGACTTCTAAATATTTTCCTCGATATACGCGAAGATGTTACAAAATATTTAATTGACAACGGCATACGTATGCATAGATTTTTTAATCATTTGGCAAGTTCACAAGCTGCTTGTTTTAATTTATTTATGTCATTAACTAAGGATATTAATTTGGCAAATGATGTTTTAAGAACAATCTTACCAAACTTTGACAAGCTGGAGCGTGTTGAATACGAGTATTATGATAAAACAGTTGATCATCTTGGCGAGAATAGAAATCAAGCTAATAAAACTAATGTTGGTACTGATGTAGATGTTGCGATTTTTTATCTAACAAAAAATGGCAAGCATAATGTTTGTTTAATTGAGCATAAACTTTCGGAGAAAGAATTTTCGTTCTGTAATGCCATTAAAAATAAGAATCAGAACAAAAATCATTGTGGGCAATTTTCTAATGTTTGGAATAACTCAGACAACTGCTATTATCAAAAAGGAAAAGATTATATGTATTGGAAACTTACGAAAGAGAAAGAATCATTCTTTGATGAATCAGCATTAGCGTCATTAACAATAGAATGTCCGTTTAGATATTCTCTTCAGCAATTATGGAGGAATATGTTATTGGCACAAGAGTTAGAACGCAAAAGAATAGTTGATAAAGCCTATTTTGCAGTTATCTATCATCTGCATAATAAAGCTTTGTGGAATTATTCGACACCACATGGTAAAGTAGAGGCGTTTGAATATTTTAGTTCTTTGCTTAAAGATAAAGATCGCTTTTTTAGGTTCACGCTTCAAGATGTAGTATTGCGCGCAAAACAATTTCAGCCCAATGCTGAATGGATCGATGAATATGAAAGTAAATATCTACACTTAAGATATGATTCATAAGACAGGTGCGTTACTATCATTCTTTCTAAGTGTAAGTCTAAATTCTTCTTTGCCCTCAATAACATTTACACCGTCTGGTACCTTGGTGGTCATCTTAATGTAAGATTTAATTTTAGTCAGATCGGGTTTAATAGTTTCGGGGACAATTGAAACCATTTGAGAATCTGCATTAGCTAGAAATACTACCATATCAGTTATGTCAACTTTATCCGGTTGTTTGCGGAGCTTAAGGGTTCCGTGCGGAAGTTCGATAGTTTTCTTTCCCACTTGTTTAATGAAGGATTCAAGCCGGAGTTTGAGCAGTTCGCATTTCTCTTGGATTACAGAGTTGCGTTTCAATGTCCATTCTTTGATAATGGCAATTTCGCGATCACACTCTGTAAAGTTGTTTTCAATTTCTGTTTCAAGCTTACCGATCTCCATTACAAGCAAATCGTAATAAGCTAGTGATTGTTTCTCTTCCTTGATTTCAGTTTCTGCAAGTAGTTCGTCAAGGAAAGATGCTGTTTCTGTTTGCATAATGTAACTCCTTTTGATTGTGGTAAGTTATATTCAAAATATTTATTTTGAATTGTGATTTGAGTTTCAGTAGCGGTGTATCATGTTATTTAGTGAATTCAATATGAATGCTGAA
>JBHEKZ010000236.1:0-6559 GCA_041859025.1 Melioribacteraceae bacterium
GCTAAATTCAATTTCTTGTATGCTACAGAGCCGGTATCTCTCATACCGGGAAATCCGCTGATTCTTAAAACAAGTTTTCCTTTAACATTAACATCTTTGTAATCGTCGTAACCTTTTTCCAGATCGCGGAATCCATAGCCAACGAAAACAATCGGAGCTTCGAATTCTACACCGACACTTCCCGGATATAGAGTAAAATCAGATTTGTAGTTAAATGTAATTTTCTTTTTTGCTTCTCCATCTTTCTGAATAAATCCAAAAACTTGATCATCGGATACTTCCGATTCGATAAAGTTTATGTTTTGAAAAAAAGTTTTTTGCATTGGTGGTTGTGATCCTCTCCCTCCACCCGGAAAGAATCCTCTGTTTCTCCCCCCTTGCATTTCGGAATCGCCTGCTGGCTTGATTCCGTATAATTTAAATATGCTTGCAATATAATCAGCCGCTATAAACTCACCGCGCGTTGTGGCTTCTCTACCTTCAGTCCAATCGGATGCTAAAAATTCCAGCTGCGCTTGAACAGCCTCTTTGTTAATGGCTTTAAGTCCTTTTTCTAATGCGGTTGATTGGGGAAGAACTACAGTAGAACACAAAATAACAAAAATGAAAAGCTTGATGCTTTGAAATGGTTTCATTACAACCTCGTTAATTAAGTAGATGATTTATTTGTTGCTCCTTTCTTATTTGTGCTTTCCCAAAAGCCCAACTTCCGGGCATTGGTTACATTCGAACTGAAGTGTTACGTGGTGAATTCCAAATTTCTCGTCGAGTATTTTTTCTATTTGCGCTCTCAGCTCATTGCTTTCACTAATTTTCATATCGGTGATGTTTACGTGTGCCTCCAGGTGAACATCATTATCACCAACCATCCAAACATGAACGTGGTGTATGTTATCTACTTCGGAAATTTTCTCCACTTCTTCTTGAATTTTCTCTACATCAATTTGAGGTGGAGCTCCTTCCATTAAAACGTGAACTGCTTCACTTAAGATTTCATAACTCTCGTGCACTATATAGATTCCAATCAGTAAAGTTAAGACGGGATCAATCCAGCTAATTTTCCAGACTGCAATAGCTATGGCCCCTAGAATAACAGCGACAGAAGAAACTGAATCGCTGAGCAAATGCATATATGCCGAGTGAATGTTAATGCTGTCTTTCGAATCCCGCTTGAGAAGAATTGTTCCGATAATATTTGCTATCAGTCCAACTGCAGCTACTATGCTCATTGTTATAGGTTCAATTTCTTGCGGATTCATAAACCGTTTAACCGCTTCGTAGAATAAGAATGCATATATCACGATCAAAGCAGAAGCGTTAATAACAGCAGCTAATATTTCCGCGCGTTTTAAACCAAACGTGTGTGTGTAAGAGTTATCTTTCTTTTTTAACTGAATTGCGAAGTAAGAAATTATAATTGATATGCCGTCGCTAAGATTGTGAAGCGCGTCGGAAATAAGCGCCAGACTGTTGGAAAATATTCCTCCGGCTATCTGAACTATAGTAATTATAAAATTCAGCATCATGGTGGTAAACAGTCTGCCGGTTGTACTATTTAATACGTGCGAATGGCTGTGGTGATGTTCGTGGCTCAAATTTCAGTTTCTATCTGTTATTGATTTCTCTTATGATTAAATTACAATAGCTTTTTGAAGTATTCCATTTATTAGTAAAAAAAATGAGTGATTATGAAAAACACTTTTTATAACGAATTTGATTTTGAGCGCTTGAAAAAAAGTGAGCGCGGAAATGACTACCGCTCTCCTTTCCAAATTGACCGGGATAGAATTATTCATTCATCGGAATTCCGGCGCTTGCAAGGAAAAACACAAGTGTTTTTACCGGGTGAATACGATTTTTATCGTACTCGTCTTACTCATTCAATCGAAGTTGCACAGATCGGCAGATCTATCTGCAATTATCTTTGCGCGATAGAAACAAATATACTAAATGAGGATTACTATATAGATTCCGATCTTGTTGAGGCAATTTGTCTCGCTCACGATCTTGGTCATCCGCCATTCGGGCACGCAGGCGAGCGGACATTAAACAGATTAATGAAAAAGTATGGCGGCTTTGAGGGAAACGGACAAACTCTTCGCTTAATTACCGAGAAATTTTACCGCAGAGAAGATCAGCATCGTGGACTGAATCCTTCCCGGGCCTTTTTAGATGGAATATTAAAATACAAAGCCACATTTAGCGATTTTAAGAATCCGGATAACCATTTTGTTTACGATGAAGACAAAAAATATCTCGACTTTGTTTTTGGCAAAAAGAAATACCGCGGCATACTTAAGTCTGCAGAAAAATTAAATGAATTTAAAAGTATCGAGTGCCAGATTATGGATTGGGCCGATGATACTGCTTATGCGATTAACGATCTGGTGGACAGCATCTCGGGCGGGTTCATAACAATAGCAAAACTTTCCCGCTGGCAGACAGAAAAAGAACTAACCGAATTTCAGAACAGTATTGTGGAAGAAATTATCGGCTGGATTAAAAAAGGAAATTTCAAAGCCAACTTCGGAGCTCAAATCGGCTCGTTTATAAGATCAACCAGTTTGAAGAAAAAGAAAACATTTATGGATGGCTTAACCAACAGGTATAAGTATGACCTTGTCATTCCTACTGAAATTCTTGAGAGAGCAAAGATTTATAAAAAGATCTCGGTTGATCTGGTTTTTCGTTCTTCGGCCCTTCACCAAATTGAGTTCAAGGGCAATTCTATGATAGAAAGCGTCTTTAATCTTTTTGAAAAGAATTACGTAACAACCCTTGGCAACACAAAACTATTACCCGACTTCAACGATAAAGTTATTCGCGGCGAAAAAAATAGGAAGCAGCGTGCCCGTATGATTTGCGATTACATAGCCGGCTCGACCGATTCTTACGCAACTAGAATGTATAGAAGATTGTTTGATATTGAATACAGCGCTTTAACGGACTTAGCTTAGAAAGAAAATATTAATGGCAAAGATTAGAATCACAACTGAAGAAGGCGACAGGCGCCTAAACAGACTGCTTCATTATCTTACGGATTACATATACACAGTAAAACTTCAAGACGGCGTTGCAATTGAAACTTACCACGGTCCCGGCTGCGTAAACGTTACAGGATATACGTCGAGAGACCACGATGAAGACCCCGATTTGTGGTACCGTATGGTTTATGATGAGGATAAGGAAGCTGTTCTTAAACAAGCAAGAGAAGCATCTGCCGGAATAGATACGCCGCCCGTTGAACACCGAATTATTCATCGCGATGGAAGCATACGCTGGGTGAAAAACACAATTGTTCTTTCTAAAGATTTCCTGGGTAAATTAATTTCCTACGATGGATTGATAACAGATATCACAGAATTAAAAAAGGCAGAGGAATTAAATTCTATAAAGCAGAAGCAGTTAATCCAAGCCGATAAAATGGTAGCGCTTGGAACAATGGTTGGGGGAATTGCTCACGAAGTTAATAATCCAAATAATTTCATTTTGCTTAACGCTCAATTCCTCCAAAAAGTATTTATAGACACGTATCCAATACTAAAAGAATACTATGAGCAGAATGGAGATTTTGCACTAGCAGGAATTCCGTTTTCGAAATCGAAAGAAAAAATCCTTCAGTCGCTTCAAGGAATTATCGAGGGCGTAATGCGGGTTCGCGGAATTACAAAGAGTTTAACCGACTATGCAAAGAAGGACCCCGGCGATCTTAATCAAGAAGTAAACATTAATACTGTAATTGAGGGAGCGGTTTTAATAACCGGCAACAAAATCAAAAGCTCTACAAATTATTTCAAAATCGTTTATGACGATCTCGTTCCGCTTATAAAAGGAAATCAGCAGCAGCTTGAGCAAGTGCTCATAAATTTAATTACAAATTCTTGCGAGTCATTGGAGAACAAAAATCAGAAGATTTCACTTTCGGTAAATAATGAAAAAGAAGCGAGGCGGATCAAGATTATTGTTGAAGATGAAGGCGCGGGAATTAGTGAAGAGAACCTCCGCTATATTTTTGATCCCTTCTTTACAACCAAGCGCAGTTCCGGCGGAACAGGCCTAGGGCTTTATATCTCGTACAATATTATTAAAAGTCACGGCGGAGAGCTTACTATAAAAAGTAGTCCGGGCAAAGGAACAATCTGCGAATTAATTTTAAATTACAATTGAGGAATTGATGGCGGCGGCACTATACCCAAATCAACCGATTTTACTTGTCGATGACGAGCAAGCCTTTTTGTTCAGCGCGGAAAATGTTTTGATATCAAATGGTATAACAAATGTTAAAAGTGTAAGCGACAGTACAACCGTAATGAATTTACTCGCACACGAAGAGTTTAGTGTGATTGTTTTAGATATAAACATGCCGGTCATAAGCGGAATGGACTTGCTACCGCAAATAGTTGAAAAGCACCCGCTTACTCCTGTTGTTATTCTCACTGCTGTAAATGAAGTTGAAAGTGCAGTCCAATGTATTAAAGCCGGAGCCTTTAATTATATACTAAAACCAGTTGATGACGCCCGCTTGGTTACAACAATTCGGGGCGGGCTTAATCTTAAAGATGCTCGCGAAGAAAATGTTCGATTAAAAGACTATCTGCTGCGAGATAAATTAGAACACCCGGAAGCCTTTGCTCACATAATTACCAAAAGCTCTTCTATGCGGGCAATCTTCAAATATATAGAAGCAATTGCGCGCACTTCTCTTCCCGTTTTAGTCACCGGAGAAACCGGCGTAGGCAAAGAACTTATCGCCTCCGCAATTCATAGTTTAAGCAACAGAAGTGGAAATCTTATTCCCCTTAATGTTGCCGGAGTAGACGACAATTTGTTTTCTGATACTCTTTTCGGTCACAAGAAAGGCGCGTTTACCGGCGCTGACACAGAGAGAAAAGGATTGATAGAACAAGCCGAAGGAGGAACTCTTTTTCTTGATGAAATTGGCGACCTAAGTTTGGAGTCTCAAGTTAAACTTTTGCGCTTAATACAGGATGGAAAATATTTTCCGCTTGGCTCCGATATTGCAAAGCTTGCCGATGTAAGAATTATTTGTGCAACGAATAAAAACATCGATTCGATGAAAGAAGGAAATGCTTTCCGCAAAGATTTATACTACAGACTACAGACACACCACATTCATATTCCTTCGCTAAAAGACCGCAAAGGCGATATTCAATTACTCATAAATCACTTTATGGAAAAAGCCAGTCAGCAGCTTGGCAAGAAAAAACCAACTCCGCCCAAGGAACTTTATACTCTTCTTTCTAATTATAGTTTTCCTGGAAACATTCGCGAACTTGAAGGAATTATTTTCGACGCGGTAAGCGTGCACAGTTCGGGAGTTATGTCTCTCGGTCCAATTAGAGATAAAATCTTTAGAGAAGAGAATTTTTCTACCGACACAACCACCTCCGAAGAAGGGATTATTTTTTCAGATCACTTGCCGACTCTTAAAGAAGCAGAGGAATCTTTAATTGCAGAAGCATTAAAACGCGCGGAAGGAAACCAACGCATCGCGGCCGATATCCTTGGACTAAGCAGAAGAGCACTCAACAACAGATTGAGTAGAAAGACAGATTCGTCTTCTTAAAGTGGTGCCACATTTTTGCAACGAGCCACAAAAAGTAATCGGTAATTTTCTAAAAAAATCCGCTTCTTTAATTCAAAGGAATTTTGTTCCGTAGTTTTGTGGCATCCCTTTCTTTTCAGAATTATTTATTTCCTCTAGAATCCAGCTAAAAACAAAAGCATTCACAGCAATAACACTTTGGCACTCAAGTTGAATTACAGTCATCGAACTAAACAATAATCAGAAAGGTGTTATATGAAAGTATTAAGAATTTTTACGTTGGCGATAGTGATCGGCGCATTAGCATTATCTTCAACCTCGTTTGCGGCTTTGTCTGGTGCTGAAAAGAAGATGGCGGAGAAAACCGTTAACAACTTTATCGAAGCGATGAACTGCGAGAACACCGGAGTGGTGGAATCGGCAATTCTAATCAGCATGGAATTGAAAGCGCGTTATCCGGAATTTGATCTCGAAAAGGTAGAAGATAAATTAAGCTCTCTGGCAATTGATGGCGATACTCCGCTTATCAGATATAGGGCTCAGCTTGCAAGACTTTTTTATTCAAACTACTCTCTTTTTAGCGATATGAAATTCGAAGACAAAGAGTATCCGGAAAAAACATTTAGAGCAATCATAGACAGATTGGAAAATATAAATCTAGCTTCCAACTAATTATCAAGGGGAGCTGTTCTTAAGAAATTTCAATGTTGTTGCTAAAGTTTTCTGTTGGTTTCTTTAGTTAGATGTTGATATGGGCCTCCTCGCCAAAGAACAGCTCTTTCTTTTTATAAACCTCCCGTCGCCTCGAAATTACTATTTCCCTCAAAGTAAGACATAATTTTATTCAACACAGAATCAACAATCGAATCGGGGCAAGAGGCTCCGCAGGTTATTGCAATTGTTACTGTTTCTTTTACAGGAAGAAAATTTGTTGTTTGAATTTCCTGGTGAGCTGATAGGTTGTAGTGATTAATAATTTGGGGAGAAATTATT
>JBHEKZ010000154.1:0-3805 GCA_041859025.1 Melioribacteraceae bacterium
CCTCCGGTAGCCGATTTTAACGACACAAAATTTGTTAAGATTGTAGAGCTTGAGGACAAATGTAAACTCCAGCAAGTAAACGATGCCGGTTTTAAATCCATTGATGAAGTTCCGCCTACGGCTTTCACTTTAACTGTTCCGGCACTGTTATCAGCAGAATATTTAGTTGTTGTGGTTCCTGGCATTCGAAAGGCAGAAGCCGTTTTCAAAACATTAAATGACTCAATCACCACTGCTTGTCCGGCTACAATTTTGCGAACTCATTCAAACGCAGCATTGTATTTGGATAAAGATTCTTCATCACTATTAAAGTGAACAGTGTTGGGGAAATTCTAACTTAGAAAAATGGAAACTAAATCAGAAAGATTGTTATCGCTTGATGTATTTAGGGGAATCACAATCGCGGCAATGATTCTTGTAAATAATCAAGGAGACTGGAACCATGTTTATCCGGTTTTAGATCACGCTCCTTGGCACGGCTTTACACCAACAGACGCAATCTTTCCTTTCTTTCTTTTCATTGTTGGAGTAACAACAGCAATTTCACTTAATCGTAGAAAACTTAGCGGTGATAATCAATCAAAGCTTCTAGGAAAAATATTTCTCCGCTCTTTTCTTTTAGTTGCGTTGGGCATAATAAAAGATAACTATCCATTCTATAACCTAACAAATTTGCAATTGCTAGGCGTTTTGCAAAGAATTGGGCTGGTTTATTTTTTTACAGCGCTGATTTTCTTAAAAACATCTTATCGCGGACAGATAATATTTAATTTAGTCTTCCTAATTGGTTATTGGGCTTTGATGACATTGATTCCTGTGCCCGGTGTTGGTTATGCTAACCTGGATATTAATACGAATCTTGCAGCTTATTTAGATAGACTGTTATTGAGCGGACATCTTTATGTGAAAACAGTTACTTGGGACCCATCAGGTATTCTTTCTACTATTCCGGCCATTTCTTCAGCTTTGTTTGGTGTACATCTTGGTCATTGGATGTTAACTAAGAAGGATGAAAATGAAAAGACAATTGTAATATTCATCAGCGGAAATATTCTACTTGTGCTTGGATTAATCTGGGATTCTGTTTTCCCAATTAATAAAAATCTCTGGACTAGTTCTTATGTGCTAGATTCTACCGGATTTGCGCTCAAGTGTTTTGCGATGTGTTACTGGGTTGTTGATATAAAAAAATATAGCTGGTGGACAAAACCTTTTCTTATCTATGGTATGAATGCATTGTTTGTTTATTTCATTTCAGGAATATTTGGAAGGACAATAAAGAGACTGATTTTTATCTCCGTTAGTGATGAAAAATCACTTAATCTAAAAGACTATTTATTTCAATCTTTTGTTAATCCACTTTTTACTTTTCCTTATAATGCTTCCGTTGCATGGGCTTTGTTAATGGTAGCATTTTGGTTCATAGTCCTATGGCTACTGTACCGAAAGAATATTTTCATAAAAGTATAATATGATAGCCGGTCTTCGCAACATAAAGCATTTGTTTTTGTTCATCATCATTTTGGTGATGGCTGACTGGATTCCAACTTCAGCGCAGACTATTAATTTGAAAAAAGAATATGCTGCAACTCTTAAAGAAATGTGCGATGCTTTGCTCAAACTTCAGATACAAGATTCAAATGATGAAAATTATGGTGCGTTGAAATGCGAATATTGCAATGTTCTGCATACACGAGCCGCCGAAGCGATGTATCCTTTTATGGTTATGCATAAAGTAAGCGGAGATAAAAAATACTATGATGCTGCGATAAAACTTTCGAAATGGCTTATTTCTCAGCAGCAAAAAGATGGAAGCTGGAAAGAAACCCCTGAAGAATGGACTGGTACAAGTACAGATCAACTCTTAATGATGACGCTTACTTACAAACTGATTGAGAAAGAACTTAGTAGTGATGACAAATTCACTTGGAAAGTGTCTATGGAAAAGGCGGGAGATTATTTGGCCAGAGTAATGAGTCCTGAATTTGCAAGTATAAATTATGTCGCTACAACTACAGCTACTTTAGCTTCACTGTACCAAGTTGTTCCGAAGAATGAATATTTGAGCAGCGCAAAAACACTTGCTCATAGAGTAATCTCCAAAATGGATGAAGACGGATTTATTAATGGCGAAGGGGGAAGAAGCAACAACATTAAATCCGGTGTTGATCTTGGCTACGATATGGAAATGTCTTTGTGGGGGTTAGGTTATTATGCAAAACTTACAAACGATGGAATTGTAAATCAGAATGTTAAAAATGCTCTTAGTAGTCATCTCTACTTTATTTATCCGGATGGTTCTATGGATAATTCCTGGGGAATTCGTTCCAACAAATGGACGAATTATGGCGGCGCTACTTCGGATGGATGCCAAGTTCTATTTTCAATGTATTCGGATGAAGACCCGGTCTACGCTTCAGCCGCGTTGAAGAATTTGCAGTTTCTAAGAACGTGTATGAGAAACGGTCTGGTCGGATATGGCTCGTTGCACTGGGAAGTTTTTAACAAACCATTATGCATCTATCCAACTTTTACTAAAGCAAAAAATATTGCTTTAGCTTATATGCTAGAACGCAATGCGGTTAAAAAATCTGTTTTGTTGCCTACAGAAAAACCCGGCTGGATAAAATATTTCAAAACTCTTGATGTAGTTCAACTGAGAACTAAAAACATCATGGCTACAATAACTTCATATGGGTATAAAGATTACAAAGCGAACGCGAAAAGCAAGTATATGTATAGACCTTCCGGTGGGGCTGTATCCAATTTGTGGATTAAAGATCATGGCTATTTGCAAGCTTCAAGTGTAACAAATTATTCACGCCCCGAGCCGATGAGTTTTCCCGATGCGCCAGGAATTATTTCTTTATCGCCAAGAATTGAATTTGAAGATTCTATCGGATATTTCACAAATTTATTCGAATTTGATAGCAAACTGGAAATTCAAAACAGTAAAAAAAATGTATACTCAATTTCTGCTACCGGAGAACTGAAAGATAAATTTTGGTATATGGGCGGGATTGCTTATAAATATGATTATCGCTTTGATGATAATTCCTACACTAAAACTATTTCACTTACTTATCATGATGCTATGCCAATAGTTAAAGTTATAGAGCCATTCATCAACTATCCCGGAATGACTTTTATACAAAATGGAAATAAAAAAATTCTTATCAATGCCAAAAAAAGGAAATTTGAGTTTAGATTGATAGAGGGGGAGGCTGAAATTGTTTTGGGTAGAAACTCAGAAAAATACTGGGCTCCATATCCGGCATTAAAAGCATACCCAATCGAGCTTGTCATTTCAAAACCGAAGATTGGATTTACCAAAAAAATTTCCTACCAAGTAAGAATCATAGAATGATTTAGTACTAAAGAAAACAGTTTTCCAGTAGCCAAACTTAAATGGACAGATAATGAAAATCATAAACAAGTTTAAGATATTATTTACCTGCTTAATCTTATTTACAAGCTTTAATGTCAATGCTCAGATTAGCGGAATCGGAAAACAGTTCTTTGTTGAGAAGAAATCTTGGATTGACGATTCAACAAAATCTGAAATAACCCAATGGACGAATACCGGCAAGAATTGGCATTTGTATTTTAATATCGAGTCCTTTATTGATAATGAAAACGTAATAATATTTTCTGACCGTACGGGAAAAACGAATCTCTTCAGACTTAATTTAGCTGAAGGAATAATGACGCAGATGACAGACGAAACTGATTTGAAACAAGGCGTCTGGCACAATCCTGCAAAGAAAACTCTGTGGTATTTTAACAAAGATACTTTGAAAGCATT
>JBHEKZ010000206.1:0-3080 GCA_041859025.1 Melioribacteraceae bacterium
TTATAAAGCTGATTTAGTGTTACGGCTCCTTCCGTCACCAAATCAATTCCTTCAATCTCATAATTTGGAGGTGCAATTGCCAAATTAAATGATGGATCAATTTCCAATTCTTTATTCAAAACCCGTGCAACTATTTTAGCGGTAGATGCGCCGCAAACAATTTTTAGACCTTCATTTGATAAAAAAGAGTTTACAATTTCCTCATCTCGATCCGAATCAATAGGAGGCCCGGTTAAGAGATTAATTATTCTTCCGCGTCTTCCGTGAATTAGTGAAACAGTCAAATCATCTTCGCATTTCTGTTTCCAGATTTTTTTTGCCTGATTAATCAAACGTACTGGAAGTTCTTTTATATCTACACCGCGACGAAGTTCATCATTTATAAACTTGTTAACATTTTCAATTCCCCAGCCGTTTTGAAAACCTTTACCAAGCCCGGCCTGCGTAATGCCATCGCTCATTAAAATAATTCCCTCACCTTTATCCAGCGTGCAGCTTGTTTCGCCAATCACACCATCATAAAAATTTTGCGTAACACTTTTTAGGTGAGTAGAATAACGCTTTGCAACAAATAATGCTTCCGGCATTTCGTAATTAAGAATGACAGCAACACCATCGCTCAATACACGCGCTACAGTAAAAAATGCACAAGGCAAATCTTTCTTTCTTGCCTCTTCCATTGTTCTAGCAACGTTTGTAAAAGCTTGTCTTAATGTAAATCCGTTTTTAAGAAGTTCTTTTAATCTGGCAACACACATGCTTGCGGCAATATTTGCTTTTATTCCGCTTCCTACACCATCGCAAAGAATATGAATTGTTGCAGATTTGTCTCGTTCGGTATCAACTACATCGCCGCAAGGTTTTTCAGGGCGCTTGGAAGTCTGTTCGGTTATTACTTCGTAGTATAAGTATCCCATACGCCGTTTTTATTTCTTCCAATACTTTTCACTTTTTCATCTTGAGTGAGTTTTAACAGATTCTCTACAAGTTCTTCACCTTTGGCAGTATTCTCACCAAGAAGTTTAGCCAATTGCTGAGCCATTTCAATTTGATGCTCTAACAATTCTTGCGCTTGCGAAATAGTTCTTTCACGGAGGGAATCTAATTTTTCTTCGTCGGAAAGATTTTTTGTTATATCAACAAATATCCCAATGTACTGATCATCTTCTTTCAGCTTATAGAGAATTTGATGGCAAACAATATTATAGTTTGTATGGTTAACTGTTTCTTCAACCGTAGCAGTATCACTTTCTTTCAGTTTGATAAACGCTTCCGGATCCATTAAATACGAAATTCTTTTACCTATCACAGAATTTGTACACATAAAGAATTTCTTGAAAGCCGGGTTCATGTGAATGATTTCCAGTTCTTTATTAAGTATTACTATTCCATTTGGAGAGGTTTCAATAATCTTATCCGTTCGCTGTTCAGCTAATCTTCTCATATAAGGAATGCATGATTCAATCTCAACCATTCCGCCTAGAATTGCTTTTGCATTTTCCAGACAAGTAGGATATCCGCAAGCGGCGCAGTTAAGCTGGTCTTCTTCATTTTGTTTACCGGTCTGTTCAAGCACATGGCGAATTTGTTCTTCAGAATATTCTTCTTTTGCCAAACCAGCCGCGTGATTAAATGTAGTCGTCAACTTCACATTTCGTTCTTCAATTACCGCCGAACAATTGGCTTTTTGCTTAGAGTAATTGATGACATTTTCCTTTCTTTTATAAACAGTGCCGGATTTAGGTAAACCCGGACCATTAACACATCCACTCTGGCAGATCAAAGGCTCAATCATAATCTTACCATGTGTGCCGTCGAACGAATAAATTGAGTCAACTATTTCAGTGAATCCGCTCATTGCATAAACGGAAGTGTTAAGATTATCTGTTTCCAGCAATGCAGTTTTAGACATACCTCCAGTTAAAGCATAAAGTCTTGCGCCTCCGGCTACTTGTTCATCAAACTCACTAACTTCATATTGTTTCAAATCGATCTTTTCTTCTTCCATCCATTCTAAAAGTTCTGTAAATGTAAGCGTACCGTCAATTAATCCTTTGTATTCACTTCTTTCTGCTTCTGCTTTCTTTGCTACACACGGACCAACAAAAACTACTTTCCAATGAGAGCCGAGTTTATTTTTTAGTCTTTTAGCATGCGCA
Organism: Melioribacteraceae bacterium; assembly: GCA_041859025.1. Classification (GTDB taxonomy): domain Bacteria; phylum Bacteroidota; class Ignavibacteria; order Ignavibacteriales; family Melioribacteraceae; genus Stygiobacter. Next base: position 2,160 of record JBHEKZ010000206.1, read on the forward strand.
ACCATTGGAGAAACTATTGGAGTGAGATTATTAACTTTTTTAGTCTGATACTTTTCGATGTATGTAACAAAAGAAGGACAAGCTGTTGATAAACATAATCCCTTCTCTTTCTCAGAAAAATATTCTTTCGTTTCCTTAGCGACAAAGAATGCCGCTTCGGCAGTTTCGCAAACGTAACTAAAACCTAACTTACGCATTAGAGAAGGCACTCGTTCAATTTGCCAATCTTCAAACAATGCCGGGAAAGATGGAGCAATACTTACAGCAACATTTTCATTTTCCTTAATCAACCTTTTCACTTTTTCAATATCGCGTCTAAATTGTTTTGCATTTTGAGGGCATTCCTTTAGACACGTTCCGCACAGAATACATAACTCAGCTTCAACAGATGCTTGACCATCTTTCATTTTAATAGCATTAACGGGACAATTTCTTAAACAGCGGTAACAATCCCGGCATCGCGCTTTGTTTGTGAATATGATCTGGTTATCAACAGCCTTGTGTAACATTAATTTACTTCTTCAGTTTCATTTACAGTATAAATTCCTTCTGCTAATTTTTTCTCTAAAACATCCAGAGCTTTTTCAAAACTGCATTGAGGAATGTGTTCATCACCAATCATCACGTTTGGTCCCTCGCCGCATTTTTCCATGCAGAAAGTAGCGCTTACATCAATTGTATTACTTAAACCTTTATTTTCAACGTATCCTATCATTTGAGCTATAAGTTTCTGAGACTTTTTAACATAACAATTAGTACCAACGCAGACTTTAACTTCCAACTTTTGAGAATCCGCGCCATCGATAACGCTTAATTCCGTCTCCATGATGCGTTTTCTGTTTTTGTAAGTAGTATGAAGCAATTTGTGTGCCTTGCGACTTCCCGGCTCGATAAGCAGATTTTTGTATAATTCTTGGATAT
>JBHEKZ010000226.1:0-4739 GCA_041859025.1 Melioribacteraceae bacterium
CCGACGAATGGAACCCCTTTTTACTTTTCTGAAGCTGTGTAATTTCCGTATGACAAGTTACACATTCGGCATTTCTTACTTGTCCCCCTATGTTATGGCATTTGGTGCAATTACTCATTCCTTCCAGATGCGAATGTGCCACAGACAAATCCCCTGGTGAAATCTGAGCTATTAACTCTTCATAAAATCCTGACAACGCAATTACAAACAATATTAGTCTTAATGCTTTAATACCGCCTCTCCGTATTTTTTTGTAATTCTTATACCAGCCTTGGTTAAGAACTCGTTTGGTAACTCACCGCCCACAAACACAAATATTAGATCATTCATTAAACTTTTTTCGAAATGCACACCATCATTTTCTAGAGCGATCGTAACAGATTTTTCAGTAATATCAGCAACATTGGATTTGAACAGAATATCTATTTTCTTTTCCGACTCGGCTTTCTTAATATTTTCAAAATTCTTTGGCTTAATACGGGAGAAAGATTCACCTCTATACGAAAGAGTAATTTTATTATTGCCTTCCATCAATGCCAAAGCGGCTTCTATCGCAGAATCGCCGCCGCCAACGACTAAGACATGTTGATTGTTTATTAATTCCGGTTCAATTAATCTATATGATACTTTTTCTAATGTTTCACCTTTAACTCCAAGCTTTCGAGGAGAACCTCGTCTTCCAATTGCAAGGAGTACTGAGTTGGTTGTTAAAGAACGACTGCCAGTTTGAACCACAAAATGATTTTCATGCTTATCAATAGATAAAACTTTTTCATTTTCGTTGATAGTAATATTGTTTTTAGATAACACTTCATTCCAAAGATCGAGCAGTTCCGGCTTCGTTATTTCAGTGTATTTTACTTTTCCATACAAAGGAAGATGCATCGGCGCAGTCATTATAATTTTCTTGCGAGGAAATGAATATACAGTTCCTCCCAAACTATCCTACTCAATCGTAATCGATTTCAGATTTTTTTCTTTACAAGCTAACGATGCCGATATTCCCGCCGGACCCGCGCCGACGATTACCACATCAAATTCAGCAGATTTTGAACGGTTCAAGTTTTTCGAAATATTTTCGATTGCTTGAGTGCCTTGTGTTACAGCATTTTTTATTAAGCCCATGCCGCCAAGCTCGCCAGCTATGTAAATCCCTTTTACGTTTGTCTCAAATTCTTGGCTGACATGAGGCAAATCAACCCCACGTTTTTCTGTTCCTATTACAAGTGTTATCGCTTTAAGCGGACACGCATGAAAACAAGCACCGTGTCCAACACAACGGGAAGCATTAATTGTTGCAGCCTTTCCATCAATCAAGCCGAGAATATCTTTTTCGGGACATGCGGCAACGCATGAACCGCTGCCAATGCAAATATCCAGATTTACTACCGGGTGGAGCGATACTGGTTCGTGAAATCCAAGTTCTTTTGCACGTTCTATCTTTTCTTTTACTTTCTTGGACTGCTTCTTTCCTTTCTTCAGTTGTAAATAGACAAGCAGAAAGATTAATAAGATAACAGCAGAATACGTTATAATATTTTCGATTACTACTTCCAAAGAAATCCCCTTAAAATATCCAGCGGTAGCCAAATGCTACTGTTATTCCAACGTGAAGAATCATAATTATTAGCATTACTATCGCAAACGGAAGGTGAATAATATGCCAGTGCCTAAACATTTCATGAACTGAATGAAGCAAACTTGTACGGCGCGACAGCACCAATTTTGCGTTGCATACAGCCGATATTTTCTTGATAGACTTTTTCGAGATATTTTCCTTTTTCAATTCGTGTTTTAGTTCTTTAAGAACTTTACGATTTGCAAAGTGGTCTTTAATTGTTAACGGTATAATTGTGAAGAGTGTTGCAGATTTGTAAACCTTAAGCGAGGTAAAATACTCTAGCTTTTGAATCAATGAATTATTGAGATTGAATTCATTTCGTAACTTATCGCCATAAGATTGGTTAACTGCTTTTAATTCTTCCAGAGAATATTCGTTTCCTTGAATTGTCCGCGGAATCTGTACATAAATGAATCGCCCGATGATTCCGCTTAATACAACAGCAACCATGCACCAAAAACTAATTGCAACAATCCCGCCAAATTTAAATGCAGTATGGAACAAGACAAGTAATGGGCCAATGCTGCAAAGAAAGATGTGAAACTCGAGCCAGTTCTTTATTGCACCGAAACGAGATAGCATTTTTAATCTTTTACGTAACATATATGTAGCAACACCAATCAGCATCATTAACGAACCGATAATACCTAAACCATGACCTAAATAACCACTTGGTTTTAAAATATTATGTGCTTGGTGAAAGAATCTCTCTTCGACCGGAGTGAAATAATAACTATAGCCGGTATAGCCTAAGTAGACAGTTATTACAATTCCAGTCAATAAATAAATCCAATGCTGAATTTTAGTCATTAAAGTCTGCAATCCTTTTTTCTAATAAAATATTTTTAATACTAGGCGGCTTCTGTTAACAATTAGTCTATTAAAAAAGTGGTGAACTTACAAGGAATAATATTTACAGCTCTGGCTCAGCCTTTAAAAGGTGAATTTATTACCGGTGGTTTCCAAATCTTGAAGTGAAGTTTTTTTGGAACAGCAGTATGGGAGACAACCTGAATGTTTAAGAATGATTTTTCAACATCATTCTTAGAACTAGTTGATTCGAATGTATGATCGATTTGGCTATGTATTGTAATATTCACAGAATTTACACGGGCCTTGCTTTGCAAATCCAGTTTAGACTCTATAGCATCGTGAAAACACGCAACCACAATGAATATTATTAATAAATACTTTTTCATGGAATGAAAATAGGAGATTCTGTCTATTAAATCAACCGGAGACCAATTTAATGACCAACTAGTCCAACGCGCTTCTAAAAGCAGAGAGAAGTAATCAAAAAACATCTTCCAATTCTTATCGGCACATTTCTATAAACAAACATCGGCCTAGAAAAGATAGTTACTTCACACTTTCCTTATCTGAAAGCGCGCTTAATAATCCGCCGACAAGTAATGTTGCGGCAACACCGATAAGTGTAAACCACGTCCACGCTACTAACTTCAAAGAGATAACTGCAATCATAATAAAAATGCCTGCGACAAAGCCTGCAAGTGCATCTTCTTGTTTTGCTTTCTCTACAAGTAACCCTAAAAGAAATGTTCCTAATAATCCGCCGTAAGTAAATGAAGCGATACTTAAAGCCAATTCAACAACAGCTTGAGCTGTGTTCATAAAAAACAGAGCTGCAAAAACTAAAAGTATTGCCCACATAATTGTAAACAAGCGGCTAATCTTTAATTGTGAGATTTCGTCTTTGTTTTTTCCAAAAAATGGAATATATAAATCCATCATAGTTGATGATGATAAAGAACTTATAGATCCGGCAAGTGTTGATAATGCAGCAGCAAATAATCCGGCTATTACGATTCCAAATATTCCGGAAGGCAACTGCTCTATTATAAATTTCGGAAATACTGTATCTGACTTGATAGCCATCTCTCCATAAAAGGCATAGAGCATTATGCCAACAATTAAAAATATGGCGAACTGAATTATTATTATTACGCCGCTGCCAATGATTGCTTTCCGGCTTTCCTTCAGACTTTTTGCTGCCAACAGACGTTGAACAATTAATTGGTCTGTTCCATGAGATGCCATCGAAAGAAAAGCTCCGCCAAGAAGTCCACCGATAAATGTATATGGTTGACTAAAAAAACCAGCGATGCCATTTTCAAATCCAAGATTAAAGATGGAAAGCTTTCCTCCTTCGGCAGCAGAATTGACAACCGTTTCCCATCCTCCCGGTATTAAGCTGAGAAGATAAAGACCGGCAAATATTGCGCCTCCCAAATATGTAAACATCTGAATTACATCGACCCAGATTATTCCTTTAACTCCGCCAGTGTAGGTATAGATTAGTGAAACTGCTGCCATAATTATAATTGCCTGCGGATAGCTGATATCAATCATCAGCTTAAGCGGAATTGCTGTAGCAAAAAGTCTAACTCCATCGGCTGCTATTCGAGTAAAGAGAAATACAATTGATGCAAACGATCTTGTCTTGCCGCCAAATCTTTGTTCTAAGAAAGTGTATGCTGTTTTTAACTCCCCTTTACTATAAGCCGGAAGAAATACGAATGCAACAATTATTCTTCCTAAAAGATAACCGATAGTAACTTGTAGAAAATTTAGATTGGCAACGTAAGCAAGCCCCGGAATTGATATAAAAGTAAGCGTACTTGTTTCTGCTGCGACTATCGAAAAACAGACCGCCCACCAAGGAACTGTAGAGGAGCCAAGAAAATAATCTTTAATTGACTTTTGCTTCCCTCCGGAAATAATTCCAAAGACAGCAATACCAACCAGGTAGCCAATAATAATTATATAAGCAATTAGATTTCCTTTCACAATAAGCACCTATATAAAAATGTACACAGATTTAATTTTTATATCTTCATCCAATAAATACAATTTAAATTTATGAATAACACAGCTTATTTTGATAATAAGAGAGGGGACTTTAAAACGATGCACAGACAGTTGCAAATTATAAGTAAGCTGAAGATTAATATTGACAACTTACTAACCTACCAGAATATTTAATTCTTACTAATAATGTAATTACGGATAAAATTTCCGGATTCGCTAAGGAAGCTTTGAGCCCAGTTCCCCGCGGCACTTGCACCGGTTTTCAATGCAGCCGAAGATTCATTTTTAT
>JBHEKZ010000237.1:0-8913 GCA_041859025.1 Melioribacteraceae bacterium
AGCTAGAGTATGTGAAAATCTCGTTCCTTTCACGGCAATATTTTACATTGTCGGTTGTATTGTACTATTAATTATTAATTTAGATACCGTACCTCAATCGATATCACTAATCTTTCAATCTGCTTTCACAGGACAAGCGGCAATCGGAGGATTTCTCGGAGCCGGAATGAAGGAGGCTGTTCGTTTTGGTATTGCTAGAGGTTTATTCTCGAATGAATCAGGTTTAGGCAGTGCACCAATAGTTGCGGCTGCGGCTCAAACTAAAAATCCAGTAAGGCAGGCCCTTGTTTCTTCTACCGGTACATTTTGGGATACAGTTGTTGTATGTGCTTTTACGGGTGTGGTTATTGTAAATTCATACGAGTGGCAGAATGGTTTAAATGGCGCTATCTTGACTAAAACGGCATTTAGTGATATCCCAGTAGTTGGACCAATAATACTTACTGTTGGGCTCTTAACGTTTGTATTTTCTACAATTCTAGGATGGTCTTATTACGGTGAAAAGGCAATAGAGTATCTTATCGGTACAAAAGCGGTACTTCCTTACAGATGGCTTTGGGTAGTTATGGTTTTTGTAGGTTGTGTGGCTACACTTAACATTGTTTGGACTTTTTCGGATATTACAAACGCACTTATGGCGCTGCCAAACCTAGTTTCTTTAATATTTTTGAACAAAGTGATAGTTGCTGAGACTAAAAAATATCTTTGGGATGGTAATATTGACAGCTAAAGTATTTTTAGGGATTCTGCGAAAACACTATGATATTAAGCGGAATCCCATTATTTTTGTGGCGTAATTTAGTTGCGTAGTTGTTGAAGTAATTATTGCCAATTCTCAGTTGTTACCATTCATCGAGTACCGCAGACATTTTAAAGTTAATAAAGGATTCAAATGAACAATACTAATTTTGAAAGCTTGGGGCTTTCAGAAGAAATGTTACATTCCATCAAGATGAAGGGTTTTGAAGAACCTACAGAGATTCAAAGCAAAATCATCCCATTAATTTTGGCTAACAAGACAGATCTTGTTGGGCAAGCTCAAACCGGTACCGGCAAAACAGCAGCATTTGCCTTACCAATATTAGATCAGCTCTCAACTCATTCTAATCATATTCAAACATTGATTCTGGTGCCAACTAGAGAACTTGCTATACAAGTTTCAGATGAAATCAATTCCTTGAGAGGCAATAAGGATATTCATGTTGCACCAATCTATGGCGGACAGTCTTACGAGACACAATTTCGTAGATTGAATAAGGGTGTCGATATTATCGTTGGTACTCCCGGTAGATTAATCGACCATCTAAACAGAAAAAGTCTTAATGTGGATGCAGTTTCCTTCGTTGTTTTAGATGAAGCTGACGAAATGTTGAATATGGGTTTTATAGATGATATTGAAGATATTTTAAGCAGAACAAATAAGAATAGAAGAACTTTGCTTTTTTCTGCTACAATGCCTCCTAGAATTATGGATTTAGCAAAGAAGTACATGGGCAAGCATGAGGTAATAAAAACAAAAAAATCAGGAAAAACAGCGGATCTTACAGAGCAAAAGTATTTCGAAGTAAAAGAAGCTGATAAATTTGATGCGCTTTGCAGAATAATTGATACTACTACCGAATTCTACGGCTTAGTTTTCTGCCGTACTAAGAATGATGTTGATACCGTTTCCTCTAAATTGCTGGATAGAGGCTATGATGCAGAAGGTTTACATGGCGATATTTCGCAGAATGTAAGAGAGAAAATCTTAAACAAATTCAGAAAAAAACAAGTTAATATTCTGGCTGCTACTGATGTTGCTGCACGCGGCTTGGACATCGATGAACTTACACATGTTATCAATTATTCTTTGCCGCAAGATCCCGAAGCCTATCTCCATAGAATTGGTAGAACCGGTCGTGCTGGTAAAGAGGGAACTGCAATAACCTTCGTTACTCCCGATGAATTTAGAAAGCTAAAGTTCATTAAGAATATAACTCAAACTGAAATCCGTAAGGAGAGAATTCCTCAGATTCGTGAAGTAATTGATTTCAAAAAGACCAAAATTCTTACTGAAGTAAACAGTTTAATTGAATATGGCACCGGTGCCAACTATGTTATGCTCGCTCAAGAACTACTCCTCAACAATAGTGCTGAAGAAGTTTGTGCGGCATTGCTCAAATTCAACTTTCAGAATGAACTTGAAGAAGGCAGTTACGCCCGTATCCACGATTTATTTGATAAATCTCGCGAAACATCATCTGATAGAGACCGTGGTGATAGACGCAGCCGAAGCGGTGACAGACGTGATAGAGGCGATCGTCGTGAACGTTCTGATAGATCAAGCCGTTACGAAAGCTCAGATAGATTTGACAGAAGGGATCGTAAAGATAGAGATGATAAAGATGGCAGAGGGGATAGAAGAGAAAGAAGAAGCAGCGGTAATAATAGAGACGACCGTGGCGGAGATAGAAAAGAAAGAAAATTTGGTGGTGAACGACGCGAAAGATCAGGCGAACTTGAGGAAAAAGGCAAAGCTAGAATGTTTTTAGCGATGGGACGCAAGGACGATCTTGATGAGAAAGGTTTGTTAAAAATGTTGAAGAAAAAGACCGGACTTGACCATGAAAAGTTTACCGGTGTGCGCTTATCGGATGCTTTCTCATTTTTCAATGTTTCAAATAAAGATGCCGATATTGTACTTTCTAGCTTAAATAAAGATAAAAGTAAACGTCCGTTAGTGGAAAGAGCTAAATCTCCGAAGTAATAATTGATTTTATTGCTCAAAATCTTGCTAATTTGAGCGATTAAAATTAATTTAGCAACGCGATTTTTAAAAAATGCCGAAGTGGCGGAATTGGTAGACGCGCTGGACTCAAAATCCAGTGAGGCTTAAACCTCGTGCCGGTTCGAGTCCGGCCTCCGGTACTTAAAAGGCTGATTTCCGTTGGATTTCAGCCTTTTTTGTACTTCGTTCGGTAGTAAAATTGAAATAAACCATAAACAAAATAGCCAGTTTTTGGCAATCAGGATTACAAGATGAAAACACTTTCAGAAATATACCTACCGGCAGAATTACAGCTTATCAATAATTTGCACAAACAAATTGAAAATGAGTTACGAGAAAAGAAGAAAATTTCTTTTATTGAATCGGAGAAAACTAAGAAAGAGGAATTCTTAGAATACTTCATGATTACGGAAGAGACAATTTCATTCCATAGACGCGATAACAATAAGAGTAAATGGGGTGTGAAAGTTAAGGATTTGAAAGATGCTCTTAAATATGCTCTTAGAACAGATGAAGAACTAAGTAAGCAGAAATTTAATAAACTATATGGTACAACTAATTTTGCGGGCTCAGCATTATACTTGTTCGTAAACATTGTTAAAGAAGAAATTAACAACCGTAAACTTGTCGGCCGTGAATTGACTCACCAGACTTTTGGTCTGGGCATGATTACCAAAATTGATATTCAGAAGGAATTTGTAACTTTTAAGTATGGTGAAGAGACAAAGACCCTTTCTATGGCTCATTTTTCAATCGATAAAGAAAGTCAAGAACAAATAAAGAGTTTATTGCTAGGTTAATGTAAACCATTCAAAGCAAAGCCCGAATTGTAAGCAGTTCGGGCTTTTTTGTTTTAAATTCACAACTAAAGCTGAATTCGTTAGGGGATTAATAGCAAGAAAAAACTACTTTTCATTAATTAACACCAATGCTCGCTTAATCAATTCTTCTTTATCATGAGCTTTTTCGAATTTTAAAGATTCATGTCTTTGTTCAATTGATCTAATAAACCTTCGCTTTTTTTGCCAATATGTAAATGCCAGATGAGTGGAAATAATTGTGATAATACTTATAATCAATATCAAACTGAAGGGCAGTAAATAGTCCATCTGAATCTTTTCTAAAAAATTACTACAACTCTATTATAACAACTTACATCCCTCAGTAGTTCAACGAATTGAACAACTTTGATAAGTTACTAAGAAAATCATTTTGAGCAACGCTGACAAATCGAATTGAAGGAATTATGATGCTAATACTGAATAATTAAAGCGTTCCTCAGTATAATAAGTGTTAGATAGCTTACTAGATTAATACTAATTAAAAAACAATCGATTCAGCTGTATCTTGGAATATCTCTCTATAGTCACTTACAAAAATTACCATTTCCTCGGCTGATTTAAATTTCAAAATTTCTACTGCATTTCCATCAAAAGATAGATTCCTATCCCAGAAGCAATTTCCAATTTTAAATTCTTGAGTCATTGAGTCGGCTAAATGTACTAACGAGCAGAGAATTTTATTATTAGGTGCTGAGGAAGGCACGTGATGAAACTCAATTGCTTCAGATATTACTTCCGGCAGTTTCCATTTCTGAACTAGCAAACTTCCTATATAATCATGCGAAATTCCAAGAATGTCCTTTTCATTTTCAAAAAATTTTTTCCCCTCTTTCGTTTCTTTGATAATCTCTTCAAATTCATTAGAAAAATGCTGGGCAAATACTTGAATGCTAACATCGTGCAGCATGCCTGCTAAAAAAGCCTCACCAAACAGATCTGAAAATCCAAGTCTAATAGACATATCTCTTGCCGCCATTCCTACAACCATGGAGTGTTTCCAATACTCCATATAATCAAAATCTTTTGTGGATTTGATTTTGAGGGATTCGGAAAGGGAAATAGCGGTTACAATTCTAACTGTTTCATTTGTGCCCATCAACATTAGGGCATATTCAAGCGAGGCAACTTTTTTCTGCAAACCGTATAAAGGCGAATTTGCAACAGCTAAAATTTTTGTTGTCAATCCTTGATCTTTTTCAACCAAACGTGCTAGTTTTTTAACGTTGCCTGGTTCTGCTTTAATTGCTTGTGATACTTCAAAAATAATTTTAGGAATGGAAATTAAATTCTTCATCCCTTCAATTTTTCTTAAAGTATTATTTGCTTTCTCTGAAAACGATTCCATTCTCAAACTCATAATTACTAATTTAATCTAAATAAAGTTTCTGATATTCAAAAGTGTGCTAAATCATAGGCACAGTTTAGGAAAGGATATTTATCCAAATCACTATCGAAGTTTTATCAACACAATTAAGTTCCAAAATAATTTAATTTCTATAATAAATGATAGACTATTGGGAGCTAAAATATTAATTTCTATCAAAACAATTGGTTGCCATGCCTTCAATTCTATTTAGGGTAATATTTGTAATATTCTTTTTTAATGCTGCTTTGTTTAAGGCACAGAATAATGTCTGTCCAACTTGCAAGAAGGAAATTGTAGGTAATTACATTAAAGTAGAGGAGAATTCTTTTCATCCGGATCATTTCATTTGCGACTATTGTAAAAAACCCTTGCCTGATAAATTCATGACAGAGAAGAACAAATACTATCATATTGAGTGTTATCAAGAAGTGATGGGATTGAAATGCGAGTATTGTCAAAAGCCAATTAATAACGAATATTTTATAAGTCAAAACAAGAAATACGATAAAGAATGTTTTGATAAAATCTCACCTAAATGCTCGGTATGTGGGAAGAATTTGAGCGGCACTATCTCGATAGATTATTATGGAAATAAATATCATTTGATTCATGAAAATGAATATACTAAATGCACTAGTTGTAATCGTCTGGTGACTGAGTCATTAACTAAAGGTGGGAAAAAATATTCTGACGGAAGAAGCATTTGCAACCTCTGTTATCCAGATGTAATCTTTGATAATGGGAGGATTTCCGGGTTGTTAGAGAAGGTGAGATCTTCACTTAGTACCATAGGGATTTCGACATCTAGATTATCTTTATCCGTAAAAGGTGTTTCATTAACTGAATTAAAAAATGAGGCTGGAGAATATTACAGCAATAATGTAAAAGGTTTTTGTTCTTCGGAAATATTTTCCAGTACTAAAAGTGAAACAAAGTATTCGCATACAATTTATGTTTTAAACGGATTACCGGCCGAGAACATAGAATCAATAATTGCTCACGAGTTGATGCATGTATGGATAACACAAAATCTGAAGAAGAAATTATCTAATTCAATTGTTGAAGGTAGCTGTAATTATGCGTCTTACTTATATATGAGGCAGCGGAATGATCAAAAATATCAAAAATTGCTTGATGAAATTGAAGAGGACCCAAGCCCAATATATGGCGACGGATTTCGATCAATCAAAAGTAAATTTAGCGGGAAAACTATAACAGATTTCTTAAATTATCTTCGGACTAACTGAGAAGTTTGCTAAGAAAAAAAAAGGAGGCGAGATAACTCGCCTTCTTGCTAATCAGCATAAATTATTTTCTTCGAAGTGATTTGGGTTTATTTAGAATTTCTGATAGAATTACGGCATCGCGAATGCTAGTCTTGTTTCTAAACTTACCTCTAATTTGCGAAGTTTGTGAGTAAGCTTTATACTTTTGCGAATATGCGTCTGAGGTTTCAATTTTTGTTTGCTGAAGAGGTATCTCTTCTAAAGAACCAAGTTTATCATAATCAATCTCTTCAAGCGCTTGTTCATATTTGTTACGTTTGTTTGTTTCTTGTGTATCTTTTTCCAAATCTTGAGATGACTTCTCTAAATCTTCTAGTTCATAGTTAGCTAAGGTACCATATTCATCTTCTGTTTTCGGAATTTTAAACCCTAAAATATCTTCCAAAACATCTTGCGAGGTTTGCCTATAATTCGGAGAAGGATTATTTGATCCTTCTCTAGGAATTCTTCTTGGCAACGGCTGCTTGTTTTGAGTTTTTTTCTTTCCAAATGCAGAGCCGATTATACTCCAAGTAACAAAGATAAAAATGATTATTTGAAATATATTATCCATTTTGATCTTTCTTATCGTCTGGTTTGGATATTGATGTTCTCATATCCGTATCGGCTTGAATATTTCTCATATTATAATAATCCATTACACCAAGTTTGCCGTTACGGAAAGCTTCAGAAATTGCTTTTGGAACTTCACTTTCTGCTTCAACAACTTTTGCTTTCATTCTGGCAACTTCAGCACTCATTTCTTGTTCTAGTGCGACAGCCGCCGCGCGTCTTTCTTCAGCCTTTGCTCGTGCAACTTTAAGATCTGCTTCAGCTTGGTTTGTTTGGAGAATAGCGCCAATGTTAGAACCAACATCAACATCTGCGATATCGATTGAAAGAATCTCAAATGCTGATCCGGCATCTAAACCTTTAGCCAGTACAACTTTCGAAATTTTATCCGGATTTTCTAAAACCTCTTTGTGAGAATCGCTGGAACCGATTGTAGATACAATACCTTCACCAACTCGAGCTAAAATTGTTGCTTCACCTGCACCGCCGACTAATCGTTCAAGATTTGTTCTAACTGTTACTCTTGCCATAGCTTTTAACTGAATACCATCTTTAGCAACACCGGAAACAAGAGGAGTTTCAATAACTTTTGGATTAACGGACATCTTCACGGCATCAAGTACATCACGACCGGCTAGATCAATTGCGGAAGCTTTTTCAAATTGTAAATCTAGATTTGCTTTGTTTGCAGAAATAAGTGCGTTAACAACATTAGATACATTTCCGCCAGCTAAATAGTGAGCCTCTAGTTGTGAAGTAGTAAGAGTAATCCCGGCTTTTGTAGCACTGATTAGATTTCTTACAATGACTTGCGGTGAAACTTTACGTAGACGCATTCCAATTAAGTCTCTGAATATCTTTACCTTTACGCCCGAAAAATATGCGGTGATGAAAAGTCCTATGGGTACAAAGTATAAAATTAAGAATAAGAAAAATATCGCTGCAAAAATAACAACGACAGATAAACCTGTAAGTGCTTCCATTATTTCTCCTAGAAATTACTTTTTAATCTAAACTCAAAATATCAATAAGAAAAACTATTACAAAGAAGAAAGAGAATTACTTTTGAGTGCTTAAATACTCGTCAATTTTCTTGCAAATTTTACCTACAAACTCATTCAAAGAAAATGAATTAATGGCTACTTCAGTATACTTTACAATGTTGTCTGATACTTGAAAACTATTGTTAACTAAATTACCGTAATTAACAAATTTTGGACTGAGAACTTCATTATACTGTAGAGTGGGTTCCATATACAATTAAATTAAAAAATGGTAGAAAATCATCAAAAAAGAATGGTCAATGGTTTTATGTTCCTTGATAAGGGAATGGCCAATAGATATATTTATGAAACAATTTGAACGAATTTACTGTTAAGTATAGAAAATAAAGGAAACACAATGGAAGGCAATTTTTCTGAACGTGTGCAAGAGGTGATTAGATTAAGTAGGGAAGAAGCACTTCGTCTTGGCCACGATTATATAGGAACGGAACATTTATTACTCGGCATAATCCGGGAAGGGCAAGGCGTTGCTGTCCGAATTCTCCGCAACCTTGAGGTAGACCTTGTAAAGCTCAAAAAAGCGATTGAGGATACAGTTAGAACTTCCGGCGGCACGTTAACTATTGGTAATATTCCGCTAACCAAGCAAGCTGAAAAAGTTCTTAAGATTACTCAGATTGAGTCGAAAATATATAAATCCGATGTTATAGGAACCGAACACATACTTCTTTCTTTATTAAGAGATGAAGACAACATAGCCACTCAAATTCTGCATCAGTTTGTGGTTACATATGATAATGCCAGAGCTGAGTTAAATAATATTCTTGCTAGTAAAGACCCGAATAAACCAGCTTCCACACCTCAGTTTCAGTCTGCTAAAAAGCCGGAAAAGACCAAAACACCGGTTCTGGATAATTTCGGTCGTGACTTGACACGGCTCGCAATTGAGGACAAACTTGATCCGGTTATTGGACGTGAAAAAGAAATTGAACGGGTAGCGCAAGTATTAAGCAGAAGAAAGAAAAACAACCCGGTGCTGATTGGTGAGCCCGGTGTTGGTAAAACAGCTATCGCCGAAGGACTTGCTTTAAGAATC
>JBHEKZ010000450.1:0-3424 GCA_041859025.1 Melioribacteraceae bacterium
CAAAGTATATGAAAAAATTATTCTTCAATTGGATCTTAAATTGAATGATGCGAAAAGTTCGCCAATAATTAAATCAGTTGGTGTTAAATATATCGGAGTGCCTGAACTTGGAACTAATTACCAAGTGGTTTATATTTCCAAAGACTCACTAGACCAAGGTGAAAAAACAAGTCTTAACTTTTCAGTTTACAATGTTGGCGAATCAACAGCTTCCAATTTTAAAGTAAGAGTTGAACTTGTAAAGAAAGACAATTCCAAGGAAAAACTTTTCGAGCAATTAGTCGATTCTATTCAAACAGAAAAGAAAAAGGATTTTAATCTAAGCTATACTACCGATAAACTTACCGGCAGTAACCAATTCCAAATAACAATAGATCCGGATAATTCAATTACAGAATTATACAAGGACAACAATTTCTATTCGGTACCGTTTTATGTAAAGCCAAACAATAAACCTGCATCCTTAAAATTAACAATCGATGGAAATGATATTCTTAACGGAGATTTCATTTCCTCTAAACCTAATTTTAAGGTTGAACTCAATGATGAATCCTTAATTCCAATTACTGATACCTCGAAAGTTCTCCTTTATCTTAACAATAAAAGAATATACTTTGCGAATAATTCCGGTATAATGACTTACAACTATTCATCTTCCAACCCTAAAATGGTTGTAAACTATACACCAACTTTGTCAGATGGTAATTACACACTAAAAGTTGTCGGTAAAAATGCAACAGACCAAATCATCGACTCAACAGGAATAGTAAGAAAGTTTACAGTTAAGAATGAGCTACAACTTCTGAACGCTTACAATTATCCAAATCCATTCAAGGATGATACCTATTTTACATTTAAGCTTACGCAGGTACCAGACGAACTAAAAATCATCATTTACACCATTGCTGGTAGAAGAATCAAAGAAATTAAATTGAATAGTTCTGAATTAAGATTTGACTTCAATCGGATACAGTGGGACGGAAGAGATGAGGATGGAGATTTAGCGGCAAATGGTGTGTATCTTTATAAAATCATTTCTATGAAAGGGAGTGAAAAAAACGAACTTACGCAGAAACTCTCGATACTTAGATAAAATAAATCTGTTAATTATTGTGATAACAAATTTAAATATGTTGAAATTCATTTGGCCCTTCTTTAAGTAATATTTTTATTGCCTTCGCAAAAAGTATTACTTAAGTTTCATCATAATCATAAGTGTAAAGCACTTTATGAAATATACTCTTCATTTATAATTTATTTTACTCTGATAATTTGAGCTCCTTCTCGTGGAGCTATTAATAAATCGCTAGCATTTTGAATCGCTCCATAATTAAAAATAATTTGGAGAGTTTTATGCATAAAGCGTTAATTATCAGTCTAGTGATCCTTACCTTATTACTTCGCTCACTATTTCAACTGAATAGCACTTTAAAAGCCAATCGCTTTACTACAAAACTTAGGAGAAGAATTATGAAGACCTCACTAAAAAAAATATTGATTCTAATACTTTCTGGTTCATTCTCCATGTTAGCTCAAACAGCTACTGCACCTTCCTCGGGTAATGGAACAGCTGGTTCACCTTATCAGATTGCAACTTGGCAAAACTTATATTGGATTAGTCAGAATTCTAGTGAATGGAGTTCGGGTAAATATTTCATACAGACAGCAAATATAGATTTAACTGCAACCGATCCAGCAATTAATACTTGGAACAGCGGTGCCGGATGGAGCCCAATAGGAACTTCCACAACACCATTTTCCGGAAATTATAATGGGCAAAACTATACTATAAACGGATTATATATTAACCGCGCATCAACAGATAATATTGGACTATTTGGATATACAAATGGAGCCTCTATTAGCAGCGTAGGGTTGACAAGCGGTTCTGTCAGTGGTAAGACTAATGTTGGAACATTGGTCGGGGCAAATTATGGATCAACTCCAATCACTAATTCTAATAATACCGGAACAGTTAGAGGATCATCCCAAGTTGGTGGACTTGTTGGGAATAATTACAATGGTACTATTACTCTTTCATATAATACAGGCACAATTGGCAATGGTATTATCACGACATCTGGTTCATCATATGTTGGAGGATTAGTAGGGCATAATGATAGGGGAATAATAAGAAACTGCTATAGCACAGGTTCAATCGACGGTGGTTATTGGGGAGTTGGAGGACTTGTAGGATATAATAATACAAACGGTGGTACAGTTGATAAATGTTATAGCACTGGGCATATTAATGCTTACCCAAATCCAGATCCAAGTTATGGTATATATCGTTTCGGCGGTTTAGTAGGGGATTGTTGTAGTGGTCCAGTGAGCAATTCATTTTGGGATGTAGAAACATCGGGCACTTCGTTAAGTCCATCAGGACAAGGAACTGGAAAAACAACCGCTCAAATGAAAACTCAATCGACTTTTACTAATGTAGGCTGGGATTTTACAACCATTTGGGAAATGGTTGGTACAAATTACCCAAGATTAATAAGCAATCAAGATTCAGCTCTTCCAGTCGAACTTAGTTACTTTACTGGAATTGCAAGTCAAGTGGGTGTGGAATTGGTCTGGCATACTAATACAGAAATAAACAACTATGGATTTGTGATTGAGAGATCGATAAATGGTAAAGGGTGGATAAATATCGGATTTGTTAATGGCAATGGAAATTCGAATTCACCGAAGAATTATTCATTTGTAGATTCTGAGCCAACTAGTGGAAAGATTAAATACAGACTAAAACAAATTGATTTAGATGGTAAGTTTGAAATTAGCCACGCATTGGAAATTAACATTGAAGTTCCAGTGAGTTTTGCGCTAAATCAGAACTATCCAAATCCATTTAATCCTGCAACAACTATTAGTTATCAATTGCCTTTAGATAGCAAAGTATCTTTAACAGTTTATGATGCGCTTGGAATTCAAGTAACAAAATTGGTTGACGAGGTCAAAAGAGCTGGAAGTTATAAAACTACATTTGATGGTAGCCTTCTTGCAAGCGGCATTTATTTTTATCAGTTGAAAGCTGATAACTATATTGCGACAAAGAAATTTGTTCTAATTAAATGATTCATCATAAGATTATACCCCAAACAAATACATTCATTGACCTTCCAATGTTTATGTCTTTTTGTTTTTACTGATTCTAAAGGTTTGATTTGGTAATAAAAAGTTGATTTTTGTTCCCAAAATTCGGATAATAAGTTCAGAAATAGTATTTAATTTTAATACAGAAAGGAATCTATAGTAAACTCATTCATGTAATAATTGTTGGGAAGTTCATGAGAAACAACGTCCGAAAATTATTAATACTACTAATATTTACAAACATTCAATACTTTTCTCAAAACATAGAACCATATCAAGCTAGACAATTAAAACCAGATTCATCTCAAACAATTCAGTCGCATCGATC
>JBHEKZ010000430.1:0-3807 GCA_041859025.1 Melioribacteraceae bacterium
GCTGCTGCTGCACCTGTAAGATATTTTGCAAAAACTCTTGCTGCAAGTTTAGTAACACCAGCGGCTCTTAATCCTAAATAGCCACCCGCACCCCAAATAGCAGTTATATCTCCTATACCTGCGGCCTCCAATAAACAATCAAGCCAAATTGGCCTTGCAAGTACTTTATTTGGACTTTTATCAACACTTTTATTGAGACTACCTTTATATAAAGGTAAAGGATCGTTAATTTCCTCATAATAAATTCCATTGCTATTATCTCCTTCAACATTCGAAACAATCATACCAACGATAGCAATATTAGGATCATCAACCGAAAAATAATCATATAAATTCACATTATAAGCAGAAGCTACATATGAATATGCTGAAGGTGTTACTGAAGCCGCAAATTCTATAGCTTCCTGTTCATACAAGGGGAGTGCATTAACTTGATGTTTATTACTATTTCTCAATTTAGCATACTTAGCTCTGATTCTTATCTTTGCTTCAGATACTTCCTTAATGAACTTCAATCGAAGCTCGTTTCTCTTTTTAAGGTCAATATCTGTAGTTTTTGAAAGTTTACTTAATAATTGGGTTTGGTCATTGTTTTTTATTGGCTCCATACTATTCTGCTCACAACCAACAAAATAAAATGAACTAATGAATGCTACGACTAAAAAAGCGAGTAAATAGATTTTTAAATTTTTCATAATTCACCTTGATTATTGATTATTACTTTAGCTCAATGTTCTGCTTGACTGGCAAGCGGTGTATTATCGAAAGTAGAAGATATTGTCGGCTCCCCGCATCTCTCCCCCAAACCTAGTTTTTTTAGCTATAAATCAGTTTCGATTTTCTCCTTATTTTTACTTTTAAAATTTTAAAAAAAGAAAATGAAATTGTCAATAAAAAAAACAACTTAGTTTTGCGCAACAGTTTACTCTCATTTCACCGATAGTTTCCTTCTATTTACCGAAAAGACATACCCAACCATATAACCATCTTATATTTTTACCGTCAAAAGAAATGAAAACAAAAAGGAGAATATAAAATGGCACGCGGAGTGCAGAACCGTTTGATAATAGGAATAATGCTTGTCTTTGTCGGGGCATTGTTATTCCTCCGCAATAGCGAAATGTTCGATTTCATAATTCCCGAATTTGTATTGCAATGGCAATTCTTCTTTATTCTGTTCGGATTACTCTTTTTCTTCTTAGCTCAAAACAAGACTGTTGGATCAGTATTTATTGGTATAGGGCTATTTAACCTTTATCCCGAACTATGGCCGTTAATCTTTGTTGCTATTGGCGCATACATCATTTTCGGCGCTAATAAAAAAAGACGGAGCTCTGATTCAAACAATATTTCCGATTCCGAAATGAGTTTTAATGTTGTTGAACAGATTAGCATTTTTGGCGGAGGCACCAAATTCGTTAATTCAAACTCGTTCAAAGGCGGAAGTATTATTTCTATTTTCGGCGGATCGGAGGTGAATTTAACCGGAAGCAAACTGGCCGATGGAGATCATGTTCTAGATACAATTTCTGTATTCGGAGGATGCACAATTATAGTTCCAAAAGAATGGAACGTTATTATCGACGTATTTCCTCTTTTCGGCGGATTTGGCGATAAGCGAATGCGGGATCCAAATCTAGTTTATGATCAGAGCAAAACATTATTGATAAAAGGCATCGCTCTCTTTGGCGGCGGTGAAGTAAAGACTTTATTCTAAGGAGACAAGAAATGGAAAATTCTAGCGGAAAAAATTTGTTGGGCGTAATATTAATGATTGTAGGTGGACTTTGGATTCTCGATAATTTCAATTTTGGTTACATCGGAATTCCATTCCACAATTTAATTTTTTCATGGCATACATTTTTTATAATTGCCGGCGCCATTTTAATTTCGAAACATAGCAAAAGCTTTTTTGGTTATTTGCTTGTTGGAATAGGTGTAGTTGGTTGGTTGAGACACATGCCCAATTTACCATTCGTTGAGTTCTTAAATTTTGGCGATCTCTGGCCGCTAATCATCTTTGGCTTTGGTTTGTGGTTAATTCTTAATCAAAAAGAGAAGTCAAACCAGAATGCAAATAATTTACACGATGCTCGTACTCATAACAATCCTTTCGATGGAATGAATTCTAAAGACTCTGCAGAATTTTCTTTCGATTATATTAATGAGAATGCCGTTTTCACAACAATCAAAAAGCAAATAACTTCGCAAGCATTTAGGGGAGGCAAAATTGAATCGGTGTTTGGACATATACGGCTTGATTTACGCCAAGTAAAATTAGCACCGGGTGAACATATCCTTGATGTGAGCGCTGTTTTTGGCGGTGTTGAATTATATATTCCCCAAGATTGGAAAGTTATTGTAAATGTATCTTCTGTATTTGGAGGATTTGAAGACAAACGATTTCCAAATTTTAATTCAACCCCCTCAACCGATTCTGTTTTAGTAATAAAAGGTTCGGTAGTATTTGGCGGCGGCGAGTTATCAAACTAAGGTGATGAATGACTAATCCTTTTACAAGCAGCAAAAAGATTTTTGCTGCTTATGCATCTGTCTGGTTTCTGATTTTTCTATCTCACGTTTCAATCATAATGATTGTTCAGAGCATTAATTTTTATTCGGCTGTAATTGATTCGTCAATTTTCAATTTCCTTTATTTGGTGATTGGAATTGGAATCTGGTACACAGTCAGATTTAACAATCTGGAGAACAACACTCCGATTAAAATTTTTATGAACCATATTGTTTCCGCAGTAATCACTGCGGGAATTTGGGTTGCAGCCGGAGAATTTATAGTAAGCAAAATTTTATCTCAAGAGAAACTATATCTCGAATTTCTCAGCAAATCAATTATATGGCGTTTCTTAATTGGAATTCTCTACTACATTGCTATTGTTTCTATTAACTACGTGATCATTTATTACAATAACTTTCAAGAGAAAGTTTTGAAGGAAGTCGAGCTGAAAGGATTAGTAAAAGAAGCAGAACTCAACGCGCTTAAATACCAGATTAACCCGCATTTTATTTTCAACAGTCTCAATTCCATCAGTTCGCTTACATTAAGCAATCCGCAGCGTGCGCAAGACATGACGATTAAACTCTCCGCATTTTTGCGGAATACGCTTGTTAAAAACGAAACTCAGAAGAGTAAATTAATTGACGAGCTAAATAACGCTAAACTTTACCTTGATATTGAGAAAATCCGTTTTGCCGATAAGTTTGAGTTTGTTGAAGACTTGAAACCAGAATGCAAAGAAGTGGAAGTCCCGAATATGATTCTTCAACCTTTGTTTGAAAATGCAATTAAGCATGGCGTTTACGAAAGTCTTGAGAAAGTAAATATCAAACTTTCTTGCGGAGCGGAAAAAGAATATTTTAAGATCAGTGTTGAAAATAATTATGATCCGGAATCGCTTCCAAGAAAGGGCGCTGGTATTGGTATCAAAAATATCCAGAATCGTATGAAGCTAATTTATAACCAAGACAACTTAGTTGTAGCTGATAAAAGCGAATCAATTTTTAAGGTTACCATTTACATTCCAATGAGTAAATAATGAACAAAATTAAAACGTTGATAATCGATGACGAACAGTTAGGAAGAGATTTAATCAAAGCTTATCTAAAAAAGCATGAGGCGATTGAAGTTTTAGCGGAATGCAGTAATGGCTTTGACGGCATTAAGCAAATCAACGAACTTAAACCGGATTTGATCTTCCTTGATATCCAGATGCCAAAACTTACCGGCTTCGAAATGCTCGAACTTATCGAAACACCGCCGGTAATTATTTTTACCACTGCTTATGATCA